>WFQV01000455.1 GCA_015486905.1 Melioribacteraceae bacterium
AAATATGCCGATGAAATAAGCTCTTCCCATTTTATTTCGGTCTCTTTACCGTTTAGAAAAACCGTTTCGCTAATTATTTCAACGTTCTCCGTGTTTTCGGTTTTCAACATATTGGCAGCGTGATTTTTAAGTCTCGAAACCAGAGATTGACATGCAAGTAAAGTTGCATTGCCATTTAAATCCGCTGCCGTACTTGCAGCCGTTGGTGAGGTGTTGGCAATTCTTGTGGTATTTGTCGTTTCTATTTTAACCCTTTCATCCGAAATCGAAAGGGTGGTAGCGGCAACCTTTTTGATTTTTTCATTAACGCCTTGTCCCATTTCTACTGCGGCGGTACTAACACCAACACTGCCGTCAGTGTAAATGTGAACGAGAGCGCTTGCCTGATTTAGGAAAGAGCTTGTAAAAGAGATGCCGAAACAGAGCGGCATAACGGCAATCCCCTTTTTCAAAATTTTATTTTCCGCATTGAAACGATTGACTTGCTCGAGCCGTTTTTCAAAATTGTAAATTTCAAAAGCCTTGTTGAGTGATTTTTCGGCGTTTACCCTTTCTGCTTTTTGACCGTAATAAAAATAGTCGCCTTCACGTAGAAGATTTTTCCGTTGAATTTTCCACGGATCTTCGTCTAACTTTTCCGCCGCTTTAAAGACAGCGGCTTCGATTACAAACATTCCTTGCGGACCTCCGAAGCCTCTGAAAGCAGTATTTGGCGGGAGGTTTGTGCGGCACATATAGCCGACAGCCTTTACATTCGGGATGAAATAGCTTCCCGTCGAGTGAAATAAAGTTCGCTCTAAAATTGCGGTTGAAAGATCCGCCGCGGCGCCGGAATTTTGGTAATAAACAACTTCGTAAGCTAATATTTTCCCCTCTGCGTCGAGACCTATTTTGTAATCTGCCGAATAGGGATGCCTTTTGCCCGTCATTCTTAAATCTTCCTGGCGGTTGAGAATTAACTTAACGGGTTTTTTAAGATTAACTGCCGCAAGGGCTGCCATTACTGCCCAAGGGGTTGCCTGGTCTTCCTTGCCACCGAAAGCGCCGCCCAAACGAAGAACGTCCACCTCCACGAGATTCATTGATACACCGAGCACCATTGCCGCGGCTCGCTGAACAGCAGTGGGGCTTTGAGTGGAAGATAATATTCTTACTCCGCCGTCATCATTCGGAATTGCAATTGAGCCTTGAGTTTCAAGATAAATATGTTCCTGACCACCGATATCAACTTTTCCCTCGACTATTGTTTCACACTCCTCAAAAGCCTTTTGTGTGTCCCCCATTGAAAAAGTAACGGGGGGAGCAATAAGACTGCCTTTTTTGTAAGCCTCACGAGGATTAGTCAAAGCTGAAAGTTCTTCGAATTCAATTTTAATTTTCTCTCTTGCCTTCCTTGCAACTTCGGGAGATTCGGCAAGGACAATAGCAATCGGCTCACCGACAAATTCCACTGTCCCTTCAGCAAGCAAAGTTTCGTCTTGAATTATGTTACCGATTTGATTTTTCCCGGGGATGTCATTTGCGGTTAGAATTGCTTTTACACCCTCGACGGAAAGGGCTTCGTTAAAATCCAACTTTAATATTTTACCGTGTGCAATCGGAGAATCAAAAACAGCGGCGTGCAGTGTCCCTTCAGGAACGGGGAAATCATCCACGAACAAACTTTCGCCCCTAACATGTTTAATTACTTCTTTGTTCATAGCAACACCTCCGCTTTCAAAAGATGAGGAAACAGTTTAAGGAAATGTGCCTCGACCAACCGGCCCAAGAGAGCTTTTTTGTATTCCGCGCTTCCTCGTACATCACTAATGGGCGTTACTTCCGATTGTGCAATTTCAGATGCTTCACTAATTGTTTCATCATTTATTTCTTTGCCTTCAAGATAATTAACCGTTTCGGGTAGGTATTTCGGAACGGGAGCAACACCACCTGCAGACAGACCAATATTCTCAATGGTTTCCCCGTTTGTGTAAATTGCAATTGCGGAATTTACACTTGCAATATCCAAGTGCGTTCTTTTGGAAACCTTTTCAAAATTGAAAGCAAAGTTTCCTGCAGGTTTGGGAAATATAATTTCCGTTAGAATTTCATCTTTGCTAATATCTAAATTTTTGTAACCTTTGTAAAAATCTCGGAGAAGGACATTACGCGTTTCATTGTTTTTATTTTGAAGAACAATTCGTGAACCGAGTGCGAGGAGAATTATTGTAAAGTCACCTATTGGAGAAGCGTTTACAATATTGCCTGCAATTGTTGCAACGTCACGAATAAGAGGAGATGCAATTAATTTAAGTGTTTCGTCGATGTTAGAGAAATATTTTCTTATTATGCTTGACTCTCCGAACTCTTCAAAAGTTGTTTCACCGCTTAGAACTATTTCATCCTCTCTCTCTTCAACGTACCCTTTGTCAGTCTTTGCGAAAAAACTTAAATCCTTTTCTTTGAGTTTTTCAGGAGCTTGAACGAGCAAGTCCGAGCCGCCGCCGATTGGAAGTCCGGAATTTAAATCTTGCCGTTTTTTACTTGCAATCATACCGAGTCGTTGGGGAATTTCTTTGAAGTATTCAGGCACAATTTTTTTCTCGACAAGGAAATCCAATTTCTCTTTAACAGTTGGGGGCGACTGTTTAACGTCATTAACCATATTAACCACCGCACGTTTAATAGAAGCGTAACCGGTACATCGGCAGATGTTACCGGATATTGCGGCTATTGCCGTTTCTTCTTTGTACTCGGAATTTTTTAGAAAGTAAGAAGTTAAAGAAGAGATATAGCCGGGTGTACAAAATCCGCATTGAGCCGCTTCTTCCTTTGCAAAGTGGTATTGAATGAAATTGAGCTCTTTGTCCGTTAATCCTTCTATCGTTACAACATGTTTGCCTTCTACATTCCCCATTGGATAAATGCAGGAAGCAACGCTTTTGTAATGCACCGTTCCGTTTTTTAATTCTCCGATTAAAACAGCACAGGCGCCGCAATCTCCTTCTTTACAAACTTCTTTAGGACCCGTCATTTTCTTTTCTTTTCTGAGAAAATCGAGAAGAGCTTTTGCGGGATTAACCTTCGCTTTAATTGTTTCTTCGTTCAGAATGAATGTAATTTGTGTTTCCATTTTCCAACAACTTTTTTTCTTTGCTTTAATCTCATAAAAAAATATTTAAATATCAAGTGAAAGAGCATTTAATAACTTGTTGCGTCTTCGCATCAGAGATTAGGGTACAAGTTGAATTTGGTGGCAAAAAAAATAGCTTGTCTTTTCCTCTTGGGTTTTTTGTTACTATTTCTTGCTTTTCTCATTTTTCCCAACCTACTCTTTCCCTCCCTTCCCGACCTGCCTGCCCTGCCTACCGGTAGGCAGGGAGGAGGGCTGATTCTTGGTGTGTATTGAGAACCTCGCCCCGCAGAATGCGGAGAAAGGGTGGAAAGGTTTTAAAAATGTTCATTGAAAATTAAAATTTCCATCTTTCCATTTTCAACTCTCAACTAATAATAAAACTAATGCCTTGCGTCTTCCCTCTTGCTTGTCACGACGTAGTCAAGCGAAGCGCAGACGAAGGCGGGCGTCTCACGTTTAACTATTTCTTATTTCTTGTCTCTTCTTTCTTATTTTTTTCATTTTTTGCCACTGATTTTAAACTTGTACCGGGATTAGAAATATTTTGTAATCACTGTTTTTTACCAATTACGGATTTGAAAATTATGTTTGTTTCAAAAACAGTTTCGGGATTATTTGCCTCCCGCCTTATTTTTTTCAGTCCTTCAAAATATTCTTCTTCCGTTAAGGCAAACAAAGTTGAATTGCCTTTTCGGGTTAAGAAATAATCTTCAAGGACAGACTTACCCTTCCGGTCATCATTGATTGTTTCGGTTACTTCCGATTTTATTTCAACAAAACCGGTTTCCGCCATCAGATTTTCTAACATGCTAATCTGCGGAACTCTTACAAAGTCAATATTGAAAGCTCTCTCAAAGTAATCGTAAACGTACCATTTGTAATGAGGATTGAAAATATCTGCCAATACGATTACTATTTCGCCCTTTGTTTTCAATGCTTTGAAAGCCCCCTCAAGAAAATTCGTTTTCTCCGGAAAGTGGTGAAACGAATTTACACAAAAAATAAAATCGAATGAACTCTTTTTAAACGGTAAAGCACAAGCATCCGCATTTACAAGTTTAAATAATTTCCATTTTGATTTTGCTTTTGAAAGCATCGGGAAAGAATAGTCAAGTCCGAAAACCGAGACGTCCTGTCCACTCAATTTTTTTAACCAATAACCTGTGCCGCATCCTGCTTCTAAAATATTTTTAAAATTATTTCTTTTGATTTCGTTCGCCAAATATTCAAAGGTAGGTTGCATTTTATCGAAGGAATATCTGTCATCGTATGAAACAGCGAGCTTACTGTAATCGGTTTTCACTTAGTGCGCCTTTTCCTATTTTGTTAAAATATTGAAATCAAAATATAAATTAAATTTCTTTTTCTTGTTAAAAATTGAGAGTGTTTTCGAGAACGAACAGGCATTTAAATTAATCGAAGCAGCAACAAAAGATTACGATAATGTTTAAAGCAGAAAGTAATTATCCCCTCACATTAAAGGAGATACGAACAACTCAGCGAGTGAAATTTGTGCCCCGCCGAGCGAGAGCTCGATTTGTTTGTTTACATCCTCATAAATCGTCATTCATTCGTTCTTCGTTTAGAAGTTTAGTTCGCCTTCGGCGGTTTAGGGGTTTAGAAGCACTTAGAGAGAACAGAAAATTTTTAATTCTTAATTTTTAATTAAGTAATCCGTGTTCCATTGTCCAATCAGCAAAAATCATAATCAATCATGACAAATCTGCGTCCCATTATTCGTCATTCATTCGGTCTTCGTTTAGAAGTTTAGTTCGCCTTCGGCGGTTTAGAGGTTTAGAGGTTCATAGGGACAAAAGGATGATTGGATGGGTGAATATCAGATAACAGCAAATTTTTATTTTTTAATTTTGACTTTCTAATTTTTAATTGTCAAATCCACTAAAATCATAAACAATCATAATAAATCTGCGTCCCATTCCCTCCGTGAACATCCCGCAAAATCCGTGTCATCCGTGTTCTATTGTCCAATCAGCGTCCTATCACTCATTAATCGCTAGAGGCAAGAAGTAAGACGTAAGAAGTTTGATAGAGAACAGCTCTCGTTGTGAAACGAACTTGTTACGCATCACTCATTACTCGTTACAAAGGGATTTGTCATTTGCTCCGCCTTCGGCAGGGCGTCATTCATTGAGGTAGAAAAGTTTGGTGTGGTAAAGTTATTTTCCGAAGGCTGGCAACTGAACGCTGGTAACTTACGACTTAAGACTCGTCACTTAAGACTTACTACTCGTCAATCGTAATTAGATTGTTCTTCGTTTAGAGGTTTAGTTCGCCTTCGGCGGTTTAGAAGTTTAGAGGTTCAAAGGGA
>WFQV01000456.1 GCA_015486905.1 Melioribacteraceae bacterium
AGATAATTGTTGCTGCCAAAAAGCGCGGAATAAAGGTTAGCAGAGTATCCGCTAAAAAATTCAAGGAATTCGAAAGTTCGGCAAACACGCAAGGAGTGATTGGGATTCTAAACCATCTAAAGTTTTATTCGGTTGATGAAATAATTTCTTCGATTGAAGGAAAAGCACAACCACTTATTCTTACTCTGGATTCAATTCAAGACCCGCACAATTTAGGTGCAATTTTAAGAACTGCTGAGTCTGTGGGCGTGGACGCAGTAATTACAACAGTACGCAACAGCGCTCCTTTTTCCGATGTTGTAGAGAAAACCTCCGCCGGCGCTTTGAACCATTTAAAAATTTGTAAAGTTAACAATCTTTCCCGCACGCTTGAACTGCTGAAGTCCCAAAGGTTCTGGATTGTGGGCGCTTCACTTCAAGCGGAAAAAGATTTTACCGAGATAGATTACAAAATGCCCGTCGTTCTTGTCGTTGGCAACGAGGGCAGGGGGATACGCCCGTCAATATTGAACAAATGCGACTTCCTTGTAAAAATTCCAATGCTCGGCAGAGTGCGGTCGCTTAACGTTTCCGTCTCGGCAGGAATTTTACTTTACGAAATTTTAAAACAGAGAAGTGCAAAATGAACAGATTACTTCGGTTAATTGAGAAAGAAACCAAAACCGTTATCGGATTGATGTCCGGTACGTCTGTGGATGCTGTGGATGTTGCCCTTGTGAAAATTTCCGGCAGCGGTACAAACACAAAGTTAAAGCTGAAAGGATTTTTGGAATACCCCTTCCCACCCGAAGTACGGGAAAGAATTTTAAAAAATTCTGTTAAAGAAACAAGCAATGTGGAACAGCTCTGCAAACTCAATTTTGTGATTGCCGAAATTTACAACGAAGCGATCGAAGAACTTTGTAAAAAATTAAACTGTGATTTGGCGGAAGTGGATTTAATAGGAAGCCACGGGCAAACGGTTCAGCATCTGCCTCAGAAAGAATTCTGGGGAAAATATTCGACCGCCTCCACTTTGCAAATAGGAGACCCGTCGGTATTGGCAAAGCTAACGGGCGTGATAACCGTCGGTGATTTCCGCCCCGCCGATATTGCGCTGGGGGGACAAGGTGCGCCGCTTGTGCCTTATTTCGATTATTTGATTTTTCGCTCGGAGGATAAAAACCGCGCGCTGCTTAATATCGGTGGAATTTCAAACATTACCGTTTTGAAAAAGGGAGCAGCTTTGGACGACGTGATTGCGTTCGATACCGGTCCGGGAAACATGATGATTGATTTAGCCGTCAAAAAATTCTTTGGAAGGAAATTCGACCCCGACGGGAGTATCGCCGCATCGGGAAAATTTAACGAAGACCTTTTTAATGCTCTTGCAGTGAAAGATTCTTTCATCGAAGCCGCTCCGCCAAAATCAACCGGGCGCGAATACTACGGATTGCAATTCTTGGAAAGCTGTTTCGAAGAGTTCAAAGACGTGCCCCACGAAGATTGGTTAAATACTCTGACTTATTTCACTGCGTACGCGGTTTACCGCAATTACGAAAAATTTATTAAGCCCAAGACAGAGATTGACGAGTTATTCGTAAGCGGAGGCGGCTTGAGAAACAAATTTATGCTTGTTAAGTTAAAAGAACTTTTTGAAAATGCGGAGGTAAAGGACGTTGAAGCAATCGGAATTTCTCCCGATGCTAAAGAGGCAATCTGCTTTGCGGTTCTTGCCAACGAGACAATTTCCGGGAACACCTCCAATGTTCCAAAGGCTACAGGTGCCGAACGCCCGACAATATTGGGGAAAATATGCCTCCCTTAAAAATTTTCATTACAGGCGGTGGGGGACTGTTGGGGCAGTATTTGAATATTTCTCTCTCAAAGAATTTTGAAATTCTTACAATGTATCACAAACAGCCCGGCAATGCTCTGAAATTTAATTCGGTTAAAGGTGACATTAAAGATTTTGCTTTCCTTAGAAAAGTCTTGTACGATTTCAAACCCAACGTGATTGTTCACAACGCGGCAGTTTCCAATTCGTCTCTTGCCGACGAAGTAGGTAAGGAGGAAACATTACAGGTTAATGTGGAAGCAACAAAAACAATTGCAGAGCTTAGTGAAGAGCTTGGCGCACGATTGATTTTTAATTCTACCGATTTGGTTTACGCCGAAAGTGACGGAAAACTTTTAGACGAAGATGCTCCTTTGGGACCTGCTTCTCTTTATGCCGAGTCCAAAGTAATGGCTGAGGAATCAATATCGGCGAGCACGTCTGACTTTGTTATTCTTCGCAATGCTTTAATGTACGGCTTCGGGCTAAATCACTCACGAAATCATTTCCACCGGGTATTTGAGAATTTAAGAGAGGGTAAAGCAGTTTTACTTTTCACAGATCAATTCCGTACGCCGATTGAGCTTTCAAACGC
>WFQV01000457.1 GCA_015486905.1 Melioribacteraceae bacterium
GCATGGAAATTTGTTTTGTGCCGGAAAATGATTACGTGAAATTTCTAAAACAAAAAGCACCGGAGAAATTTGAAAAGATTCCCCCCGGAGATTTGATTTACAAAGGTAAAGTAGTAGGCAAACACAAAGGCTATCCGAATTACACAATCGGGCAGAGGAAAGGTTTAGGCGTTGCTCTGGGAAAGCCCGTTTACGTTAAACGGATAGATTGCGAGAATAATATTGTTGAGATAGGTGACAAGGATGAAATTTTGGAAAACAGATTGATTGCCGAAAAGGTTAATTACGTTAGTGTGAGTGCTTTGAAGAAAGGAGCAACGGTTTACGCGAAGATTCGTTATTTGGACAAGGCAACGGCTGCGGAAGTTATTTCCGCCGATTCGGGAAATTTTGAACTTGCTTTCTTTCAACCTAAGAATGCAATTACACCCGGACAATCCGTGGTTGTTTACGATGAGGAAGGCTACGTGCTTGCAGGCGGAATTATTGCAAGGGTTAACAAGCGTTCTAGAGGCTAAATAAAAATCTCATGTTTTTCTCTTTTAAATTTGATAATTAACAAAATAATATGTAAATTTTCGACAATAATTGTATAAACAAAGGTTGTCTAAATGAAAACATTGAAAGATCTAATAAGAGAGGCTAGATTACAACAAGGAATTGTGTTGAGAGAAGTTGCGGCAGCAACCGAAATTGACCAAACAATTATAAACAAGTTTGAACTTGGTGAACGAAAACCTTCAAGGGAACAAGTTGAAAAATTGGCTGATTTTTATGGTTTAAATAAAGACGAATTGATTATTGCCTGGAAAAGCGATTTGGTTTACAATGAATTAAAAGATGAAAAGTTGGCAGGCGAAATTCTTAAAGTGGCAGAACAAAAAATTGAATATTCTAAAAAGGGGAAATAAGATATGGCAACAAAAACTAAGAAAGATAAATTTTATGATGTTTTAAAAAACATTTTTATCGGTGCTGAAATTGAAGGCAATTCAGGTTATGTAAATCTAATGCGAATAAAAAATAAATATTATCACGAGTTTAAAGAACAATTATCAAAAGACATTGATAGAAAACTTGATGAAGTGGGGAGAAATTTTGAAGAAGAGCTTTATAATAAACTCTACACATTTTTTAAGAAATACTTCTCTGAAAGCGGTTCGATTTATTTTTCTTACACCCCGTTACAAGAAAAGGTTTATGAAAAAATTTATCGGGATGATAAAGATGTAATGCTTTTCTGGAAGACCAATATGCTTTATTATGTAAAGACCGAAATACTATACCAAAATATGGACTTTCAGGTTGAAGGGGATTTATCTTGGTATCATTTCGATGTGTCGGAGTTAGAACATAAACAAAACAACGAAAAAAAAGAATTAATTTTTGAGTTTGATAAAGCCGAAATAAGCGATGACGATGAATACCATATATATCTATCTGTTAAATATTCAAAGAATGGAACTAAAACAAAAATTGAAGACATAGTAAAAAGCGTAAAAAAAGCAAATAAGAACAAATCAGCTCCTTACTTTAATACTGTTAACACTGAAAAGATAAAAAAAGCGATTGCCGTTTTCCGTAAGCAAAGCGAAGTTGACTATTTCATAAATAAAAATGCCAAAGAGTTTTTGCGGGAACAATTTAGTCTTTGGATTAAAACTTATGTGTTTGACGATGATACCATTTTTGAAGAAGCGCGCTTGAAACAATTAAAAGCCCTGCGAGATATTGCCTACAACATTATTGACTTGGTTGCTCAATTTGAAGATGAATTGGTAAAAATTTGGAACAAACCAAAATTTGCTCATTCTTCCAATTATGTAATTACGCTTGATAAAATTGCCGAAAAAGATTTTGATTTGCTTAAAAGAATTTTGGCAAGTAAAGGCGCAAAAGAGCAAATTAAAGAGTGGCAAGAACTGGGTATGTGCGATGATAAATTTAAGATTGATGATATTTTTGCAAAAGAAAAAAGTGATGAAATTGAATTTGAAAAAGACAATAACTTATTAAATCCCAAATGGCAATACTTGCCGCTCGATACCAAATATTTCAAAGAATTTGAATATGATATTATTACTTTGTTTGATGATTTGGATAATCAATTGGAGGGAATAATTGCAAAATCTGATAATTATCAGTTTATTAACACAATACGACATAAATATTATAAAAAAATTCAAGCTATATATATTGACCCTCCATTTAATACAAATTCATCGCCTATTATTTATGTGAATAACTACAAGCATTCTTCTTGGTTATCATTAATAGATAATCGAGTTGAAAAATCATTATTTTTATTGAAAGACAATGGTATAAATATAGTTGCTATTGATGATGTTGAATTAAGATATTTAACGACTTTGTTAGATAATAGATTTGGTAAAGAAAATTATATTACTACTATTACTACTGAAGCAAACCCTCAAGGGAGAGTATCTGATTTGGTTTCAAAAACTACAGAGTTTCATATTTTACATTGCAAAGATAAAAACCATATTAAAGGTTTATCGGTTGTAAAATTAAGTGAAAAAAAACCTACATCATTAAAAAGAACCGGGACAAATTCAAGACGAGAAGAACGTCCTAATCGTTACTATCCTATTTTATTAAAAGACGATAAAGTCAGTATGATTACTGATGAAGAATATTCAAAGATTTATAATAAAGAAAATAAAGTATTTGATGACAATTTTATTGAACGATTGAGAACAAAATATGAAGGTTTAGGTTATTATTTTCTATTACCAATAAAGGACGATGGAACAAAATTAGTTTGGCAAAGAGTATTTGAAAGAGTAAAAAAAGAATGTAATAATTATATTATTAAAGATAATATGGTTTATACACCTTCCTTTGATGTAGAAATTCCAAAAACATTATGGAAAGAGGCATTATTTTCTAATCCTGAATACGGAAGTGAATATTTAAAACATATTTTAGGACATAATGAATTTGAGACGCCAAAAAGTTTTTATACAGTTAAACAATTTTTTTCAATGTTTGATGACAGTGGGTTTTATATGGATTATTTTGGTGGTTCGGGTACTACTGCTGAAGCGGTCATAAAAATGAACCAAGAAGATTATGGAGATAGAAAATTTATTTTATGTGAACTTGGCGATCATTTTGACACAGTAATTATTCCCCGTCTCAAAAAAATATCCTTCACAGACAAATGGAAAGACGGCAAAGCCCAAGAAGGCGGAACGGGATATTCCAATTTTTTCAAATATTACGAACTTGAACAATACGAAGAGGCCTTACGCAAAGCAAAATACGAAGACAAAGGCGCATTACCAAAAGATATTTATCACCAATACATATTTTTCAAAGATTTGAAACTTGCCGATGAAGTGGCTAAACTCGATGATGAAAGCCGCAGCATAAAAATAGACTTAACTAAATTGCACGATAATATTGATATACCCGAAACATTGAGCTTCCTTACCGGTAAGTTTATCAAACAAATATTTAAGGACAAAGTTGTTTTTACGGACGGCAGCGAAATAGAGTATGCAAATATTGATTATAAAATTATTAAACCTTTAATCTGGTGGTAATTATGATAGGAAACATTTTATTCAATATAGCCGGGGACATAGACTTTGAGCAATTGCCCATTTTGTGGAGAGATATTGATTTTAATAGATTTTCAGAATATAAATTACTTTATCCTTATCAGAGAGAAGCATTACAAAACGCCACCAAAATTATTTATAAATTTTACGATAATTTTAAGGATACGGAAATTGCTAAAAAGGAATTTTTGAAACTTTGCGAACAAAACGGATTGACAAAAGAAAAGCAATATCAATATTTTGCCGTAGAACGAAAAGAGAGCATTGCTTATGAAATATTGTCCGAAATAGATGATTTTAAAACAGATGAGTATAAATTCAAATACTACATAGCCCCTTATAATTTTATCAACCGGATGAGTTTTTGGATGGCAACCGGCAGCGGTAAAAGTCTTGTGCTTATTAAATTGATTGAGTTACTGCAAAATTTAATGAAAAATGAATTATTGCCCGATAACCGTATTTTGTTTTTAACGCACAGACAGGATTTAATAGAACAATTAAAGGAACATATTGTTGAATTTAACGAGTATTCAAAAAAAGAAAAAGGCATTGAGTTTATTGTACGGGATTTGCGAGAATTTCCCGACCAAGAAGCTAATCCAAGTCTGTTTTCCGATACTCAAGTCAATATCTATTTTTATCGTTCCGATTTAATCTCCGATATTCAAAAAGAAAATATCATTGACTTTAAAAACTATGATAACAATGGAAGATGGTTTGTAATACTTGACGAAGCACACAAAGGCGATAGTGAAGAAAGTAAGCGAAAACAGTATTTTAATGTGTTATCTAGAAATGGTTTTTTGTTTAATTTTTCAGCCACCTTCACTGATGAGATAGATATACTTTCAACGGTTTATAACCTCAATCTTGCCGAGTATATTAAAAAAGGCTACGGAAAGCATTTGTATTTATTTCAAGAACAATTTAAATATTTTAAAACAGAAAAAGTAAAAGACGGAAATAAGAAAAAATTAATAGAAGATTTTAAAGAAGAAGAAAAACAGAAGATTGTTTTAATGTCGGTTATAATGCTTGCTTTTGTGAAAAAACAAGCAGAAAAAATAAAAAATGAATTTGGCAATGATTATTTTCACAATCCATTGCTTTTAACGCTTGTTAATTCCGTTTCAGCAAAAGACAGCGATTTGTATCTGTTTTTCAGAGAATTGGAAAAAATTGCAAAAAAAGATGTTGATGATGACTTGTTTTCGCAAGCAAAAAAGACTTTACGAGATGATTTATATAGTGTAAATACTGTTGAATTTGAAAGCGTTGAGTTATTTGAAGATACTCAAATAGCAAGTATTAAAGGTCTGACGCTTGATGAAATTCTAAAATATGTTTTTAATGCAAATACAAGCGGGGATTTTGAAGTAAGACGAAATCCAAAAAACAAACAAGAATTATCGTTTAGAGTAAAATCCGGTGCAAATTCCGAACCTTTTGCTTTAATTAAAATCGGTGATATTAAAGAATTTGAGAAAAACAATTTACAGCATTACAATATAGAAGAAGAATTTGAAAATGTAAGTTTGTTTAAAAATATTGATGACAGCTCAATTAATATTTTAATGGGTAGTCGTGCCTTTTACGAAGGTTGGGACAGTAACAGACCAAACATAATAAATTTTGTAAATATTGGTACACATAAAGATGCCAAGAAATTTATCTTACAGTCTATCGGCAGAGGAATACGAATTGAACCGATAAAAAATCAACGTAAACGGTTATTGCCGCTAATCAACGATGGTATTATTACTAATGAAGAATTAAAAGCCAAAGTAAAAGAAGTAAATCTATTGGAAACTTTGTTTGTTTTCGGAACAAATAAGAAAGCAATTTTATCCGTCCTTGAAACTCTAAAAGGCGAACAGCAAGAAGAAGAACATCAATTATCTTTATTTGAAAAAGATGTCTTTTCTCAACCTTTATTAATTCCTGTTTACAAAAATGCAGAATCAAATAATGAAAATAGTTTAAAACGATTGATAATAAACAAAGAAGATTTTGCTTTGTACAACGATATTATTGAAACAATGGATAAAACGGCAATTGCTTTTAATTTCAATCTTAAATATGACGACGTTACGATTCTAACGGAGAAATTAAAAGATAGTAAATACTTTAAGCAAGTTGATAATGAGAAAATCGGAAAGGTTGAACCGGTAATAAAACATATATTGAATTATTACAAAATAATACCCGAAGAGGTTGACACTTTTTCAAAAGTTGAAGAAGAAATTATTCATTACAAGAAAGTTAGTGTAAATACATCAAAAACAGGAAGCGAAACCTCAATTGAATTCAGACAACTTGAAGAATTAAAAAGGAAAATCAAAAAAGCGAAAAATCCTGTTGATATTGAACAAAAAGAAAAGGAACTTGATGAAAAATTCGATAAAGGCGAAATAACTCGCAAAGAATATAAAGAAGCAATAAAACATTTGTTAACCGAAGTAAGCTCAGGCACAGAAACTTTTATTCACAGGAACGAAGAAATTCATATTAAAAAATTATTGAACCACTATTATTTCCCAACCGTAATTTCAGGAAAAGACCGTATCAAATGGATGAAACACATTATTGACACTCCGAGCGAAATTGAATTTGTTAATGCTTTGGAAAAACATTTGAAAGAAGATGATAATTTCTTTTCGCAATTTGACTGGTGGAAATTCAGTAAAATAGACCATTCACTTGATAAAAATGTTAGAATACCATACATAGACCCATACAACGGAAAAAGAAACTTTTTACCTGACTTTGTGTTTTGGTTACAAAAAGGGAATGAATATCACATTTTATATATTGACCCAAAAGGAACAGAACATAAATCGTATGAATTTAAAGTAAACGGTTACAGAGATTTATTTGTTGATTCCGAAGGCTCGGAAGAAAAAGTAAAAGAATTTGAACTTGGTGAAAAAAAATTGAGAGTGAAAGTCCATTTAAGACTTGCGACGGACGATTTAAATAATTTACCCGAAGAAGATTTTTACAAGAAATATTGGATTGAACCTGATAAGTTTAACATTGAGTTAAATTAAATTGATGCAAATACGTTGTTTAACAAAAGCTATAAACAATAGCTGCAAATCACCTCTGCTCATAGCAATATAGATCCTGCAAATTAAAAATAAGGAAGAAATTAAATAGGACGTAAGGTTTTATTTATGTGTTGTTTTAGTTATCTTTGTTCCCTACTTTAGAGTAAACTTTTCTAAATCGGTTTAATCGGATTTCTTAATCAAGGAGAAAAAATCTTGGAAGAGAAAAAATACGACATTGTTGTTTTAGGCGGAGGTCCCGGCGGTTACGTTACCGCTATTAGATCCGCACAACTCGGTTTTAATACGGCAATAATAGAAAAAGAGAATCTCGGCGGCATTTGCCTAAACTGGGGATGTATTCCTACAAAGGCTTTGCTCAAAAGCGCAGAACTTTACGATACGATTAAAAACCATTCGGGCGAATTCGGTTTGAGCATTGAAAATGTTGAATTTGATTTTGAGAAAATCATTAAACGCAGCCGGCGGGTTTCCAACAAAGTTACCAAAGGCGTGGAATATTTAATGCGGGAAAATAAAATTGTCGTACTTAAAGGTTACGGCAAACTTACGAAGAAGAAAACGATTGAAATCTTTAATGATGAAAATAAAATTGCCGAATCGGTGCAAGCCGAAAACATAATTATTTCTACCGGTGCAAGACCCCGCCAATTACCCGGCTTGAAAATTGACCACGAAAAAATAATTTCCAGCAAGGATGCAATGACGTTGGAATCCCTCCCGGAAGAAATGGTAATAATTGGTGCAGGTGCAATAGGAATGGAGTTCGCTTATTTTTATTCAACACTTGGAACGAAAGTGACGATTGTGGAAATGCTTTCGCATTTGCTTCCGCTTGAAGATGAAGAAATTTCCACTCTGCTTGAGAAAAATTTTCGAAAAAGAAAAATTAGTTTTTACACTTCCTCGACTGTAGAAAGCGTTGTTGTTAAAGGGGAAAAAGCAAGCGTCAAAGTAAAAACTCCCGAAGGTGAAATTTCGTTGAATGCGGACAAAGTGCTAAGCGCCGTGGGTGTCGTTGGAAACATTGAGAATATTGGATTTGAAGAACTAGGAATTGAAGTTGAGCGTTCTTTCATTAAAGTTGACAAAAACACTTACCGAACGAACGTCGAAAATATTTACGCAGTGGGAGATGTAATCGGTCCGCCCCTTTTGGCTCACGTGGCTTCACACGAAGGAATTGCTTGCGTAGAAGGAATTAAAGGGATTTCCAAGGGCGGCATCGATTACGATTCGATTCCCGCCTGCACTTACTGTCAGCCACAAGTTGCAAGCATAGGTATGACCGAAAAGCAAGCGCTTGAAGCCGGGCACAAAATTAAAGTCGGACGCTTCCCTTATTCCGCAAGCGGTAAAGCCGCAGCAATTGGCGAGCGTGAAGGATTGGTGAAATTAATATTCGACGAGAAATACGGCGGACTTTTAGGTGCGCATATTATCGGAGCTGAAGCTACCGAACTTATTGCCGAGTTGGGAATTGCCAAGAAGTTGGAAGCCGATTACGATACGATTGAAAAAACGGTTCATGCTCACCCGACACTTTCGGAAACAATAATGGAAGCCGCCGGAGACGCCGATGGCAAATCAATACACATCTAAAATATTAGAGGTTGAAAATCTCGGTGTAATCGATTATTTGACAGCCTGGGGTCTTCAAAAGGATTACTTCAAAGGGCTTTACAACGGTGAGAGCAGGGAAAAGCTGTTATTATTGGAGCATCCCCACACTTACACTTTCGGAAAGTCCGGAGATAAAAATAATCTGCTGCTTTCGGAAAAAGAGTTAAACGAAAAAGGGATTAAGGTTTACGATGTGGACAGAGGCGGCGATGTAACCTACCACGGTCCCGGTCAGCTTGTAGCTTATTCGATAATTAACTTACGAAAGTGGAAAACCGATGTGAATGAATATTTAAGGGCTCTGGAAGAGGTAGTCATCGGAACTTGTTCGGAGTTCGGATTGAATGCCGAAAGACTAAGGGGCTACACGGGTGTTTGGATTGAAAACAGAAAAATTTGTGCAATCGGTGCGAAGGTTACAAATTGGATTACAATGCACGGATTTGCTCTTAACGTTAACACGGACTTGTCGTTTTTTAAAGGGATTATTCCATGCGGAATAAAGAGCAAGGAAGTTACATCGATGAAAAAGGAATTAGGTTTTGCTCTTGACATGGAGCAAGTTAAAAAAAAGGTAGCGAAAAATTTTGCTTCAATTTTTGAATTTAAAGAAACGGTTATTAATGAAGAATTAAAAATTAAGAATGAAGAATTAAGCGTTTAATAGACTAAGGAGAGAAGAAGATTATTGCTGTTGAAAATTCGAATGATTTTTAATGTTTAACCTCTCGCGTCTTACTTTGAAAAATTTCTTATTTCTCGTTTCTTCTTTCTGATTTTTCTAACAACAGCAAGGATTGGTAAAACAAATGAAAATAGATATTTCAAATAATGAACTATTGGAAAAATTAAAATTAATGATTTTTTCACGAACGCTCGACAATAAAGTAATGACTTTAATTAAACAGAGCAAAGCGGATTTCTTAATCTCCGGTGCGGGACACGAAGCCGTGCAAATAGCTTTCGGCGAAACGCTTAAACCCAAATATGATTGGGCTTACCCATACTACCGCGATATGGCTTTCCTTTTGGCACTCGGAGTAACGCCGGAAAATATTATGCTGGAAATGCTCGGTAAAGCCGAAGACCCCGCAAACGGAGGAAGGCAAATGCCAAACCATTGGGGTTCAAAGGAATTCAATATCCCTTCGCAATCAAGTCCGACCGGAACGCAATTCCTTCAAGCGGTTGGCACTGCCTTGGCTTACAGAAAAAAAGGTGAGACGCGTGTGGTTTACGCGAGTGCCGGCGAAGGAACCACGAGTCAAGGGGAATTTCATGAAGCGGTCAATTGGGCTTCGCGTGAAAAACTCCCCGTCATCTTTGTGATTCAAAATAATAAATGGGCTATCTCCGTTTCGGTTGCCGAACAGACGGGAGGTAAAAACAGCTCTATTTCCGAGATGATGAAAGGTTACGAAAATCTTCTTCGAATTTCTGCTGATGGCACGGATTATTTTGAAATGAAAAAAATTGCCGAAGAGTCTTACGAGTACGCCTCTTCCGGCAAGGGACCTGTGCTTTTGGAAGCTTATACGGTTCGCCTGTTTTCACATTCTTCCTCCGACGACCAAAAGAAATACCGCTCCGCCGATTCCCTTGAAGCGGACAAGCAACAAGACCCGATTACAAAGCTGGCGGATTACTTAATCAATGA
>WFQV01000458.1 GCA_015486905.1 Melioribacteraceae bacterium
ATAGTGTTCTTAACCGGCAAGCTAAATTTAATATTTGTTGTCGGGTTGAACGGGTTGGGATAGTTCTGTTCGAGTGTGTAATCCTTTGGAGTAATAATAGCCATATCTTTAGCTTCAACACCCGTAGCACCACCTGCTTCGAGAATACGAACGCCCCAGGCTTTCGGATTGTGAACAGTTTCGGTAGAAGTGGTATCCCAAGCGCTGGTAGTAGAGTTCCAAGTCAAATGTGTAACGGTCATATCATTATTTAAACCTTGATATGGCATAATAATGTCTTGTTTCCCATCCTTGTCAAAATCAGTATTTTTTGCAAAGAGTTTTGAAACAAAAGCTTTATTAACCGTATAAGCTGTATCTTGGACACCTGCGGAATCTTTGTAAGTGATATCGGAATAAATAGTCGAATCACCTGGATAGACGACAGATAATTTCCAATTGGCAGGATCTGTTTTGTCACCGCCTTCAAATTCAGCTGAAATTACATTGTGCCCGTAACCACCGCCAATGTATAAATTCGGTTTGCCGTTACCATCAAGGTCTCCGTAACCAATTCCAAATTGATTAACTCCCGAGACGGAAGTCATATCAAGGCGAAATACGTTTGAAGAATCTATTTCGGCAGTGCTTTGTCCTTGTTCGTAATGAATCATATCCAAGTAACCTTTTTCGAACGTAGGCAGATAAACTTCGTCTCTGCCGTCGCCATCGACGTCAAAAGCCGTTCCGGCGAACAAAGCGACCCAATCGTTATCGCCACCGAGGAAAAAGTTTTGTTTGCCATTTGTTGTATCCGAAAGTTCGTAAGTATCTGCAGATGGTACTCTAATAGGCACAACGTTCTTATGATTCCAGTTGTGTAATATAATTTCAGGGTTACCTGTTCCGTCAAGGTTTGCAGAAATTAAAGCGTAAGGGCTACCTCCACCGATTCCCCATTTTTTAAGGTTTTTACGATAAAAAACTTTTTCCACGTTAAAACTTGAAAAACCGGGAGTGTTTGTTGCCCAATTTCCATTTGCACTAACAATATAATAATTATCGTGTGCCGAACCGCTTGCGTTCGTAGCGATTAAAAGTTCGTTACTTCCATCGCCGTCAATATCGGTTACTTCAAAATATTCCGACCAGAAATTATCTGTTTCACCGAGCAACGCACTAAAACTAATAATTTGAGAAGGTTGTGTACCGAAGTTCCAGCTTCCTGCAACGCCGTCCCATTCGTAAATAACAACGCCTTGAGGATCAACGTTAGTAATTACCTCGTTTAGCCCGTCGTTATCCAAATCTCCGAAAGTAACATAGCGGGGGGTATAATGGCTGTATCCGTATGGTTCGGTAACTTTTGGCGAGACCCATTTCAATTCTATGGAATCGTTACCTACGGCAGCAAAAACAGCTACCGTGTGAAACTTGTAATTGGTTACAGCAATTGCTGCCGTGCCGTCCCCCAATAAATCGGGGCAATAGTTAGCGCCACGAATACTTGTTAAACCCGAAAGAACGGAATCCTGCGAAACATCGGGAGCATTGTAATAAGCAGCAATATGAGTATCCTGCGCCATAATAACGGAAGCTAAAAATACAAGCGATACAATAGAATAAAAGAGTTTTTTCATAGCTCTCTCCTTATTTTGTTTGAGAAATATCTAATTTACAATTGCCAAATAATTTTCTATTTTCCGACCGACCTTGGTCTTCTTGTATTCTTTTTTGATAATTTTAAAATACTCTTTCGCTTTCTCGTTGAGTCCTATTCGATGATAATCCAAACCTGCATCAAGCAAATAATTTGCGTTCTGCGGATTAGATTTGGTAACAAATGCGGCATCTCTAAACAAACCGGCTGCTTTCTCCAAATTTCCTTTACTTTCGTAACACGCCGCTGCACCGGCGTAAGCAGTGGAACGTAATAAATCTATTGAGCCGGAATAATCTTCGTAATATTTTAATGCATCGTCGTATTTACCAAGCATAAAGTAAGAATGAGCTAAAAATATCTTTGCGGATTCACCCTGCTCGGAACTTCCGTAATTCTCTACAATTTGTTTCAACCCAATTATGTTCGTCCCGGCTTTGCCTTCAATGGCTTCCTTGTAATTATTTGCTTTGTAATTGGGCATAATCCGGGAAAGAGCCAACGAAGCATCTTGGTTTTCCTGTTGAATTTTATTCGAGTAAATAATAAAAGCGAGAACTATTATTGCAATGGTACCTGCAATTATTAAAATTTGTTTTTGGTATTTTAAGTAAAACTCTTGAATTTCGTAGAATGAAGTAACTAACTTGTCTTCCTTAATTGCTTTTCTTGTAATTTTTTTCTTTTTAGCTGGCACTTTCAAATCCTTATTTTTATTCATAAAATCAAATTTTAGAAAGAAAAATAATAAATCCTAAATTCCTATCCTAATATGATTTGAATAAATCCATGCATTGCCCTCCAAAAAAACTTCTATCCTGTAAGCGCCGGCATTATCAACAACAAATTTGGCTTCTTTATCTTTAATTTCGGCAACTGATTCTCCGTTTTTGATCAACTTTATTGTTGCGTTTGGGTTGGGTAGAAGCACACGTAATTTTACACTTTTCAATTCCGGAACCGTATCTCCCATTTGGTAATGCTTACCTTTGGATTCCGCAAAGAATCTGAACCCTGCCGCATCACCATGATAAAAATTCGAGACGAAACAATGTCCTTTCCTTAAAGCATCAATAAACAATTTTTTTGTCTCTTTAAATTTTAATGGGTCATTATCCGTGCTTAATTTTTGCTCCGTTAAAACGTGTGTTCTAATCGATTTGAAAAGAACTTTGTAGGGGAAAATTTCTATTTCAAAAAAACCGAGCAAATTTACTTTGTGCGCATGTGCGTCAACTCCGCCGATTCCCACAACACGCCTTTTAAGATTTAATTCGTCCCACACTTGCAAAGTCTCTTTTGGCGGTGCTACAATAGACCTAAGCGGGTGAACAGCCCGATTGTATTTGTTTTCTTCGGTCAGCCCCTCCATCCATTCCGACATATGGTTCCAAATTTCAATGCCGGTAAAATCTTCAATATCCCATGCCGTCCATGGAAAAGGCGGATGTTCTTTCATTGAGGAGCGCTTTTCATGCGGATGTGCAATAAAGCCAACACCTCCGCTTTCATTAACTTTTTTCACGTACTCTTTTGCGGGGAGTCTTGTTGAAAAAGCCTTGTTGATACCGACAGCCAAATAATGATTTTTGTTTTCTTTATCGTTCAATTCGCTCCCTACAAGGAGCAATGTTCTACCGTACCACTTTTCGTAACCTTCGTCCAAAGCCCGTAGTGTGTTGTGGTCGGTTAGAATTAAAAAATCCAAATCAGATTCCTTTGCGGCTTTTACAATCTCTTCAACCGAGCCGGAACCGTCGGAATATTTGGAATGTACATGAATTACACCAGTGTACTCAAACATAATTATTCGGCATTCAAATCAAGTTCAAAAAGTGTGGAATACTTTGTTGTTTTGTCAATAATAATATCGGCTAATTTGTTCATTAAAATATCGACTCTCTCATCCGTCGTTTCGTCGAACTCTTCCCATGCTTCACGACTTTCGTAAATGTAAATTTCAACGAATTCATTCTCTTTTCTTTTAACGTTAAAGACCGAATAATCTTCAATTCCATTCCCTTTCAAAAGGCTCTTCAATTCACGAACAATTTTAAAATATTCATCCAACTTGTCTTTTTGAATTTCGTATCTAATAGTAAAAACAACTTTGTTCATTTTTCAGCCTCGTCACAAATTAAAATATCCGATAAATATTTTTTTAGCAGGTCCGATTAAATTCACATCCGAAAATTGCAGGTTATCGTAATTAAATTCAACTGTCAAATATTCCCCGCTTTTTGTTAACAGTTTAATCGGCCCTTTAATTCCGTAATGAAGGAAAGCTATTACCGCCGAAGCAACCGAGCCGGTACCGCAGGCAAGAGTTTCATTTTCCACCCCCCTCTCGTAGGTTCTGATTTTCAAAAATCTATCTTCAACTTGAACAAAATTAACGTTTGTCCCGGCGGGTTGAAAAGCCGGATGATAACGGAACTTTTCCCCGACTTCTTTTACGGGAAAATTTTGGGAAGCCAATTCTTCGTTCAACTGTAATTCATCTTTTATTTCATTGTAAAAGAAGACGAGATGAGGAGAACCGGTGTCGGCAAAATGTCCTTTGACTTTCTTGCTATTTAGAAGCAAATTAAGGTCAAGCCTAATATCTTCAGGGGGATTAAGATTAAATTTCACATAATCTTTACGAAGGAGTTCGCCGGAATAAACATTCCCCAACGATGTAAATTCAACTTTATGGGAACCGGCAAAGCCGTTTGCAATTGCAAAATGAATAGCACACCTGGCACCGTTACCGCACAGGCTGCCGGTTGTTCCGTCCGCATTGTAATAAGTAACATCAAAATCATGCGCACTACTTTCGGCAACAAACAAAACTCCGTCCGCGCCAATGTTCATGCGCCTCTCGCAAACTTTCTTTACAAAATCTGCTGATACATTAAAATCCGTATTCTCCCTTTGGCTAAGTAAAATGAAATCGTTACCGGCGCCGCTGTATTTGTGAAAAATAATTTTCATAACTTAAAGAAAGGTAAGATTATTACATTTTTAATGCAATAAAAAAAGCAAGCAGCCCTCTCGCCTTAGAAACAAAGGGGTTTCGGTACTTACTAAATACCGCGGAAACATTTTCAACAAATGGGAATATTAAAATTATTTAACTTCGAAATAATCTTTAAATAAATCGAGAATTTCATTCTTGACTTCGAACGGATTAAATGTTTCTTCGTTTGATTTTAAAACGGCAGAATTCTTTTCATCTTCAACTTCAAATACAAAAGTTGAATCTCCATCAACAAGATTGCAGCATTTTTTCATTAACGGATGGCGGGAAACCTTACGTAACATCCTTTTGGTTGTTTCATGCGATGAAATCGGCGATTTTTTAATCCATTCTTTTAAATGGTAAGCCGTTGCAATAAAATCAAAAAAATTGTCGCCGTTCGGCTCTTTGTCGAACCTATCCGAATCACGAAGGAGTTTTTCAAATAAGTTCCGCGGCGTGGTAAAATTATGTTCGCTTTTCATTTTACTGCCTCGTAATTTATTGGTGTGTATTTAATAATAATGAATTTTCTCAATAAAATCAAGAACTTTTGACGACTCCAACTCGCCGTTCGTCATACCCGGGTAATTCAACATCCTTAACTCGGCAAAGCAGGCAGCCAATTTCACAATTTCAATTATTACAAGAAGTTTAAAATATTTTGACAAAAAAAACGAAGATTTGGTTGAGGATACTATAATTCAACATTCACAATTTTGCTAACCGCATTATGTGACGGAAATCATTTGTTGGTCAGTCATTGTTTCCGCTCACAATTTTGAGAGCACCTACATACTATTTTGCAACAAAAGTTTTTACGAAACCAAAAGGAGAAAACAATGTCAAAGATTAACAGAAGAATCACGTCCGTAATTGGCACATTATTGCTAATTACAAATTTCTCGTTCGCCCAATTAAGCGCTCCCCAAGTTAAGAATATTTTCGGGGGAAGGATAAACGCAATAAAGGGCTACGCGAAGACGGCTGACACAAGCCGAATTTTTATTGCAACAGAAAGCGCAAATTCAATCTTTTACGCTGATGTTTACGCCAACACACCATCGCCGACGTTTGGTGATTTCCACGTAATGCCCGGAGTTGACGCTAACGCCGGTTACGGAGCTAACATTTATTACATGGCGGTCAATCCTAATTCGGGAAGTATTTTCTTTGTAAGCAATTCAAGACTTTTGAGTTCGAACCCCTCTTCCGCTACCGTTATCAATATTTATAATGCTGATATTAACGGGCTTTTAATCGAAGGTAATTACATCTTTTTTACAGAGTCGGGAAGATTTCATTTTGGAACCGTTGATGCTTCGGATAATTTTTCAGAAAACTCTTCTTCCCCGTTAGCACTATCCGGAATAGGAAGACAGAATTCAATTACAATTGACCCCTTAACAAATTACATGTACATTTTTAGCGGGGATATTTCTCCTATTTTACTGAAAATTAACTCTACTTACACAACAATATCAGGCTCCTCAACTGTTACCGACATTTCGCCGACTACCCTAACCTCTACTGTTTCCTGGACGGCTTTCAACATATCGCCGGACGGTACGTTTTATTTAATAGGTCATGCCGGGCAGGATAAATATTACGCTTATTCAACAAACAGCGGCGCAACTTGGACAGACCAATTTATTGGCAACAGCGGAATGACATGGAACAATATTGATTTTGCAGGGAACGCTTTCAGCTATGTTATTTATTGCTCAAATATTTTTAACGACAACAATGGTGCATCGACCGATTGGCATTTATTCGGCGAATCCGGTTTCGATACACATCCGAACGATGGAGCGGTCCTTACCGACCCGATAAACGATAGAATTGTTTACATGACAACCGATCAAGGAATAGGCGCTTCAACCGATCAAGGATACACGATATTTGAAATTGACAACGGAATCGAAGCCGTGCAAGTCAACGATTTTAGCATGACTCCTTCCAAAACCAGGGCATGGATTGCCGCTAAATCCGGAATACGCAGAGTGGACAATTACCTTACTTCACCCACATGGACAAATGCATTATTCCCTACAGGAGACGGTTCACCTTACCATTCAATTGAGATGGGACATGCCGATTCGAATATCGTTTATGCCGGTAATTTGAGAATTTACAAATCGACCGACAACGGTAGTATGTGGACAAAAGTTTTTACTCCCGAGGACCCGCCTTACAATTTCCCCTCGATTGAAATTTTTGCCAACGCAATAGAAGAATGCAAATGGAATACTAACATAGTAATGGCAGGATTCGAGATGCAAGATTCACTTCACAAGGGCGGGCTCTTTGTTTCCGAAGATGCAGGGAACACATGGCAGCAGATTTTAATTAAGGCTTCCACTATAGGGGAAGATGTTGACGTGACCGACATCGTTTTTAATCTTGAAAGCCCTGATACCGTTGCGTACGTAAGCGTAAAATACGAACTTGCTTCGCCGCAGGGTTACAGCATTTACAGATTGGTTAAAAACGGTTCAACTTGGATTCCCTCCCAAGATATGAATTCATCCAACACAAGCACAGGTTCGGTTATTGTCGCTTCTTTGTCGGATATTCAATTAAGCGTTACAGGCGATACTATTTTCACAGCAGGAACGGATGCAGGGAATAATCATCCTACGGTTTATTACAAGGACTTGAACGGCAGCGGACTTTGGACTCCCTTCGACCCAACCGGCTTTCCGTTCGGTAATACGGAATCCCCGGCGGTAACAATAGGAAAAGACACACTTTACGCCGCCGTGGACAACGAAGTTTACTACTACGACTTGAAAGCCGGCACATCTTGGCAACTCGGTTACACATACCCGGTTGGGACAAAGATCAATTTCCTTTACTACGATGATTTATTGGTAGGAACTTCCATCGGATTGTACGGACAAAAAGGATTGGGAACAACTGAAGTAAATGCTACGGATAATGTGGTTGTGAAAGGATTCGAGCTTTCGCAGAATTATCCGAATCCCTTTAATCCTACGACAGTAATAAAATATTCAATCCCGGCAAGCGCTGTCATTCCGAATCCCCGAAGGGGTGGGGAATCTCAAGGGATTTCTTCCCCGCCAAGTCAGGGTAGAAATGATATTACGAATGTAAGTTTAAAAGTTTACGATATACTTGGAAGAGAAGTAGCAGTGCTTGTAAATGAAAAACAAGCTCCAGGAAATTACTCCGTTCAATTTAATGCAATTAAATTAAGCTCCGGAATTTATTTTTACAGACTGTCTTCCGGAGATTTTACAAACGTGAAGAAAATGATCTTGATGAAATAAATCTTTTCTTTATTAAATAACTATTCAATGAAGCCTCCGGTGTTTCTAAAACTCCGGAGGTTTTTTTATTTCTTTAATCGTTACAAGTTTAAATTTAGTGGCAAATAATTTTAGTGGCTTTTCTGCGTTGAAAGTTTTTTAACAATATTTACATTTTGTTAACAATTCACACCCACGGATTGAAACCTGTGTCTAACGAGATGTCCCCCGCCAAGGCAGGGTAAACTCCGCCGGAGTTAAGAAATATTTGATTTTTTCGGGGTTGTTCAAAAAGCCGTAAGGAGCACTTTCTTTTAAGCCTTGTAATAAGACAGACATTTTTCCAATATTCAACAAATTGAAAATTATCGTCATTACAAACCCTGCATTTGCGCAGATTGCAAGCAATCTACGTTACAAAAATACAACTTCTCGCGACGAACCCCGCATAATGCGGGAGAAGTCGGACTATCCAACCATCCACTCATCCATTTATCCAATCATTCAAGGTTTTTGGTTTTACAAGAACCAACTTGAACCCCTTCAGTATAACTTTTCCCATTTTCAACTTTCAACCAATAATAAGACTAACCTCTATCGTATTACCTCTTGCGTCTTACTTTTGTCCATTGCGAGAGTGATAGAATTTGCATAATTTAATGAAGGCGGACCTGTCGCGCCGAATCCCGACTTGTCGGGAGAAGGCGGATTTCTTGTTTCTTCTTTCCGATTTTAAACCAGCACCCTTGAATCGTTGAAAATTATTACAATATTTGACAAGTATGAAAAATTGGATTAACTTTAAATAATAGGATATTAAAGAAATCACAAACAGTTGTACATTATTTAATTTACTTAAATGAACAGTTATTAGCCACGTGGTTGGGAAAAATAAAAAATAGTAAAAAATTATTTCAATGTAATTAAAAAACAATCATATGAAACATACATGACTAAGTTTAAGACACCCAAGTGAATGATATTATTTATGAACCTGCCTGCCGGTAGGCAGGTGATAAATGCGTGAGGAGTAGATTGATTGCATAGTTGGATGGCTGGATGATTGGATGGTTGGATGGATGATTGTTCTGTTATTTTTTGTTTAGAGGTTGAGGTTAGGGTTGAGACTTGTTACAGATTACCGAAAAACAAAGCGTACAAAATAATTTTAACAAAGCTCTACATGAGTAACATTTCATTAACCCCGAGCTTCAGCTCGGGGGTATGACGAGAGAAAACACTAAAGTGTTTTGGCGCGATTTTTGGTTTTGCTCGTTTGGGGAAGATAAAAATCGTGACAAAACTTCGTAGGGAAATAATCATATGAAAAAAATTTTGACATATTTATTTTTAATACTTTTTGTACAACTTTCCTATTCACAACAAATTCAAATGCCCCAAATAACGATCGATGCAATTTATTTAGGACGTGGTAAGAAAATAAGTCCGATTGAATATTATTCGCATTACTTTATTATTAATGAGGGTTACAAATACAAAATTAGAGTAAGAATGAATTTTCCCAAAGATTACATCCCGAACTTTTTACAATACGGAATTGTTTGCATCTTGCCCGATTTCAAAGTTAAAAAGTTAAATTTAAACCCTAAAAATATACTGCAATATTCGCCAAAAGAATTTGATTATACGTTCCGGTTAAAAGTCATCAATAACGGCTGGTTACGAATATTCGTCGCACAAAAAAACGATTTTTACAAAGACACCGACGTTCGTTTCTACGATAGCACAAGCAACAAGGCGAACATTTTTTTGTCTACCGTGTTAAAATAATTGCACCATTTAAAAATTTTGCTACAGTTTCAAATTACCGTTTTAACACATTACATAAAGATTAAATTCCACAAAACGAAATTTTGAGTTACCCCATTTTTATTTTTCAGTTATTTCAAAGATGATTCAAATCACAGTTTGGATTTTTAATATTGCTTAAATTTTTACAATTTAATAAGAAATAAAATGTGATTTCTTGACAGAAATTTGACATTTGACAAATAAAAAATGAAAATCGGAAAAAAGCTCACAATTTATTCGAGGCAAGTCATGAAAAAATTATTTGTTCTTTTAATGTTCATCTTTTCGGTTTCAAGCCTAATTTCGGCTCAAGACCTAAAAACCACTTGGGGGTTTGACGGCTGGGTTGCAACAATAAAACCCTACGGAAATTATGTTTACGTAGGAGGTAATTTTAAATACTACGGTCCCACAACGGGTCACGCGGCATTGATTACAAAAAGCGAAACAACTCCGGACATGAATTTCCCGATAGTTAACGGAGTAATTAAAGTTTGCATTCCCGACGGCAACGGCGGGTGGTACATCGGCGGTAAATTTACAAAAGTCGGGGATTCCGTAAGAAATTATTTAGCCCAAATTAATGCCGGCGGTACTATCTCCGATTGGAATCCCGACCCCAACGGAGAAATTGAAAGGATTGCCATTGGCGGAGATTACGTTTACGTCTCAGGTTACTTTACATCAATCGGAGGGCAGCAAAGGCATTACCTTGCAAAGTTGAATAAGACGGACGGTTCGGCTGTCTTAGGTTGGGACCCCGAACCGAATGATATAGTCTTTGCTATTGCTCCGGCCGGTAACTATATTTACTTAGGCGGAAGGTTTAATAACATTGCCGGAAGCCACCGTCCTTTTTTGGTAAAGTTAAAAACCTCCGATGGAAGCCTGGTTACGGAATGGTATCCCATACCGGATAATGTTGTACGCACAGTTGCTATTTCCGGCAGTAACATTTACGTCGGCGGTGATTTCACCTCCTTTTGGGGAATAGGTGCTTGGTATTATGCGGCAAGGTTGAACGACACCACCGGCGGAGTAGGCGGAGAACATTTCTGGCGTCCCACGCCGAACAATAGAGTTACAAAAATTGTGCTCGATGGCGGGCATATATTTTTAGCCGGTGAGTTTACACAAATTGGAATCGATTCAGTAATGCCAAGGCAATTCCTCGCTGAAGTCGGAACCGATGTCGGAAAGACAAGTTTGATTTGGCAACCTAACCCAAATAATTTCATCGAGGATATTACCGCATCAGATAATCAACTTTACGTGGTAGGACAGTTCACCGAAATAGGCGGAAAGAAAATAAACCACGTAGCAAGGATTGACGAATCCTACGGTTCACCCGATGAATCCTGGATACCCAATTCGAATAGTACCGTTTATGCAATTGCTTTCAACGGAGACAAAGTTTTACTCGGCGGAGGTTTCTCCAGCGTGGGAGGAATTTCAATAAAAAATCTCGCGCGCTTAAACAAAGATGATTTTACTTTGGACAAAGGCTGGATGCCTTCACCGGACGGCTCGGTGGGGAGCATAGCAATTAACAAAAACAATGTTTACATTGCCGGCTATTTCACGCACATTAAAAACGACAACGCAATTAATGTTGCAAAGTTAAATAAGACGGACGGTTCTGCGGATGCTAACTGGTTCCCCTATCCAAACGGCAGTGTTAATTGCATTGCTTTACAAAGCGATACTTTAATAGCCGGCGGTTCTTTTACAAACATCGGCGGAGCGGATAGGGACCACATTGCTATGCTTAATAATTCGAACGGCGGGGCTTTAGATTGGAGCCCCAGTATTTCACAAGGACTTGAACTTGGAGATATTAGTACAATTGCAATAAACGGCGGCTACGTTTACGCTGCCGGAAGATTTTACAATCAAGACCGTACAACCGTTTTAAATTACTTTCGAAAAATTTCAATTAAAGACGGAACGGAAGACCAGAATTGGCTACCTCATCCCAATGGAATTGTTAATTCAATTCACATTAATAAAAATAATATCTTCATTGGGGGGGATTTTACTTACATCGGTGGTCAACAAATCAAATACCTTGCAAAATTAGACCTTGCCAGCGGAGCGGTATATCCGAATTGGGACCCCGAACCGGATAAACGGGTTGCAGTTGTAACTTCGGATAACGAATATGTTTACGCTGGCGGGGACTTTGAAAACATAGGATGGAAACCCATTAAATATCTTGCAAGGTTAAGTTACAAATACGGCACCGTTGATGAAAACTGGAATCCGGTACCGGAAACAACAACAATATTTGACGTGGATATTTCAACCATTGCTCTCTCAAAGGAGAAAATAATGGTTGGCGGAATGTTTAATTATATCGCGCAAAATATGGTTAACAACTTCGTTGTTCTAATCGACAATTCCTACTACACGCGTGTACCTGCAGCCCCGGCAAATTTGAATGTCATTGCTTCCGACCACATGGTGCTTTTGCGTTGGAGACAAAACTTGGAAAGCGATGTAATAAAATACAATATCTATTCTTCAACAGATACCACTAAAGGTTACAATTTAATTTCAAGCGTACCAGCTCCCGATACTCTTTATTTGGTTAAAGGATTGAAAAACGGAACAGAGTACTTTTTCAGAGTTACTGCAGAAGATGCCGACGGTAACGAAAGCGATGCCTCTAAAACAGCTTCAACCGTTCCGAACCTTGTAGCAGGCGGTTTGATCGCTTATTACCCATTTACTCATGGTAGCGCAGCGGATTCCAGCGGGAACGGCAACAACGGCATAATGCACGGAGTATCTCCCACAACGGACAGATTCGGAAAAGACAGCTCTGCATTTTATTTCGACGGGAACAGCGCTTACATCGATTGCGGGAAAGACACTTCGCTTAATGCCAAATACGGCTTAACTATTACCGGTTGGATTTACTTACCCGAGAATCACTCTGCGCCGGTAGTTTCGAAATCAGGCTTATCCAGTGGCTATTCTGTTTACATTGAAAATAATCAACTGGAAATGAGCCTCGACCAAACAATCGTCGATTCCACTTCCGTTCCTATTAAACAGTGGGTTTTCTTTGCAGTTACTTTTCTGCCCGGAAGGGAAGAATTTTACATTAATGGTGACTTTGCCAAAAAACAAGTAATGCCGTTTACCAAACTGGATTCTTCTTCCTACAGGCTCTACATTGGATTTTCGGATTTTGAGTCGAATATAAGGAAACATTTCAAAGGCAAAATTGACAACATCCGCATTTACAACAGAGCATTGGCTTCTTACGAAATAGAAGAATTACGAAATGCCGGCGGCTGGCAGGGGATAATTCCCTCCCGCCCCCGGAATTTACATTGTGTAAGTCGTGACGTAACCGGCACAAGAATTAACTGGTCGCCGAACAGTGAAACAAATATTACAAAATACAATATCTATTCTACTATTTACTTGCCGGACGGATTCGAATACATCGGGGAAAAAAGCACACCGGATACCTCCTTCTTTGATTACATTACCGACCCGGCAATGCTCCCGCATTATTACAAAGTAACAGCTGTAAGCAATGACGGCAGAGAAAGCAATTTTTCCGACACTATTGTTGTACAACCACCGGCTGACTTATCGGCACCGACAGCAGTCTATCCGCTTGGGACTACTTCATTGGAAGATACGCTTAGTACCGTTCCCTTTATGTGGGAAAAAACGCTTTACACCGACTATTACAGATTACAAGTAGCAAAGGATGCACAATTCGATTCTCTGTCGGTCGATACTTTAACCGCTACGGATACTACAATACTAAGTGTACACTTGCCTCTCCCCCTTAAACCGTTCTACTGGAAAGTGCGGGCGGAAAACGCTTGTCGGGTTGGACCTTGGAGCACACCGGTTTATGTGGACTGGATTACTTCCGTAAAGGAATCAGCGCCTATTCCCAAAAAATATTTCCTCGCACAGAACTACCCGAATCCCTTCGGCGATGCCTCGCAATCGGTAAATTCGGTTACGACAATAAAATTCGGCATCCCTGCTTTAAGCAAAGGTGAAAGATTTGTTACTTTGAAAGTTTACGATATTCTGGGTAGAAAAGTTGCTACATTGGTAAATGCAGTGAAATCACCTGGATTTTATTCCGTTAATTTCAATGCCTCAGAACTTTCTTCGGGAATTTATTTCTACCGTTTGCAAAGCGGTAATTTTGTAATAACAAAGAAAATGATTTTAATGAAATAATTTTAAGCAGAATCATCTCTCCGAAGTGTATTTAAACCCCCGTGATTTTAACTCCCACGGGGGTTTTGATTCTGTACAAAAAGTTACTTTGATTCTGAAAGTTTAACTAATTTTTTACTCACAGACTTCACACACCGGAAACCCCTATGGTAGCTGAACGATTTGGGATTAACGCCATGTCTGTTAGGGATGCGAATGAACACTGCATTCGGAGATTCCCATTCGCCTCCGCGAACCACCCGTAAACCTTTGTTGAAATTTTCATTTTTTGATTTGTTACCCGGATACGGTTTGTAAATATCCTGACACCATTCGCTAACGTTACCAATCATATCGTAAAGTCCGAAGCCATTAGGCTTGTAACTTCCCACAGCTTTTGTCCCTATTTTTCTTAGTCCTAATAAACGCCAAACACCTGCGAAGAACGACTCGCCTTGACTTCGGTAATTTGCTTTTGCGGGATCGGGCTTGTTGCCCCACCAGAACCATTTAAAATTTGTTCCGCCCTTTGCAGCATATTCCCATTCAGCTTCGGTAGGCAAACGCTTACCCATCCATTTTGCAAAAGCGTTTGCGTCGTTCCACGTTACGTTAACCACAGGATGATTCATCCTCTCGGGGGTAGCATATTTTTCCCACTCCCCTTCCGCCTTGTAATCGGTTGCTTCAACAAATTTTTTAAATTGTTCGTTTGTTACTTCGTAAGCATCAATGTAGAACGAATCCAAATGAACCATGTGCTTTGGTGTTTCGTCGGAAAACCACCAAAGAGCATGTCCCAAATTCATGTGCGGCACATCTTCACCCATTTTTGCTAATTCAGGCATATCGGTGCTGTCGCAGCCCATTTGAAAAGTGACGGCGGGAATTAATACCATTTTGCCAAGTTTGTTTTCATTCAAACTTTTTAGTTGACTATTACTCTGAGCAAATAACTGAAAAGTAATGGAAATGATAAACAGCAAAGCAACTCTTGTTTTTCTCACCATTATTTCCTCGAAATATTTTACTATTCGATATTTTTAGCTCCGCTCGTAGCGGTGTGTCCTCTGGAATTTCTTCCGCTTTATTTTTTAGCTATAACTTATTTACAAATATAAAATATTCTTGAAAAAATAAAAATTCAAAAAAGGTCAAAATTAGGTACAAGTTTAATTTTGGTGTCAAAAAATTTAGCTTGTCTTCCCTTTTTGAAAATTTTGTCACAACTTTTACTTGTCCCACCAACGGCGGGTAAAATCTCGCCAAAACTTCTTTGTTGTTTTTATTCGTCACACCTACGGGTTGAAACCCGTAGCTAATTAGTTGGCCTATGCCAAGGCGGGGTAAACTCCGCTGGTGCTAAGAAATATTTTGTTTTTTCGTGGTTGTCCTAAAAGCACTGTTCAGTCATTACAAAAAGCTCCGCAAAATGTGGGGAAAAGGTCAATCCGTGTAATATTGTTTTTAAGCATTTTGTCGGATTGCTCGCTTTTCTTATTTTTTCCAACCCACCCTTTCCATCCCTTCCCGACCTGCCTGCCGCCTGCCTGCCGGCAGGCAGGAGGGAGGGCTGACTCTTTGTGTGTTTTGATAACCTCTCCCCGCAAAATGCTGGGGATCGAATGTTTGTAGAAAAAAATTTGGAAAAACAAAAACGATGCTGAATGTTTAGAAGTGAATATTTCAATCCTTTTTAGAGAGCTGGTTGGGTAGGCAAGTTGCCACGCTCCAACACAATTATTTCATTAACCAACAGCTTCAGCTGTTGGGAAGCATAGTAAAGGAAAAAATCCGTAACCTGTTTACAGGTTTTAAAGTAGCATACTTTTACATGATGATGGGAAAACCAGTGAACTGGTTAACAATGTTTTAGGTCTATCAGCCAAGCCCCACGACTGAAGTCATGGGTTAATGACATGAAGATTTCGGTTGTAATGAATAGTTGGGTTTTGTTTAAATGCCAATCGTTGTAAATGAAATTAGCAACCCCAACACTCCTTTGACCATTCACAATTCACCATCCAATTATCCAACCATCCAGTCATCCATTTATCCAACTTGTCGCGCCGTAGCCCGACTTGTCGGGAGAAGTCGGACCTGTTGTGCCGTAGTCTTCCGCAAATGCTGGATAGCGCAGACGAAGGCGGACCTGTCTAGCGTCTTACCTCTTGCTTGTCACGACGTAGTCAAGCGAAGTGCAGACGAAGGCGGGCGTCTCGCGTTTAACTATTTCTTATTTCTCGTTTCTTTTTTTTTATTTTTGCCACCGATTTTAAACCTGTACCTCTCCTCGTTTAATTAAAAATTAGGGGAATTCATTATTTTCAAAAAAAACATAAATTTATTATATTAAAAATCAAATATTAATCTTAAGGTTCTAATACTGAAGAGAATATTTTGTTTAAAACTTACCTTAATTTCCCGTCAAGTTAATCCAACAACTACATTCGAGGAGGTCTTATGGGAGCTTTACTAATAATGGTTCTTGCCTTTGGCGGTTATTTGTTAATGTACAATCTTTACGGTAAATATGTAGGGAACAAAATTTTCTCCGTTAACGATAGCAACATAGCTCCCTCTGTTGAGCTTGAAGACGGTACGGATTTTGTCCCGACGAAAAAAGAAATAATCTTCGGTCACCATTTTACTTCCATTGCAGGGACAGGCCCTATAGTTGGTCCGGCAATAGCTATTATCTGGGGCTGGGTGCCTGCATTGCTTTGGGTTTTTATCGGTTCCATTATGATGGGGGCGGTTCACGACTTCGGCTCGCTTTTAATTTCAATGAGGAACAAAGGAAAATCAATCTCCGAATATACTGCGCTGTATATTCATAGCAGAACAAAGCTGATTATTTTCTTCGTTATTTTCATTGAGATATGGATTGTTGTTTCAATTTTCGGATTGATAATGGCTTTGCTTTTTCAAATGTTCCCGGGTACCGTAATCCCTGTTTGGCTTCAAATTCCAATTGCAATGTATATCGGGTATTTGGTTTACAAGAAAGGCGCCAATGTTACAATATGGTCTCTGATAGGAGTAACCACGATGTACATTACAATTGTAATAGGAGCTTACGTACCGATTGTTATAGGAAGCATTTGGGGACTCTCCTCAATAGCCGTCTGGTCAATTATACTTTTAATTTACGCATTTTTCGCTTCGGTGCTTCCGGTTACGGCTCTTTTACAACCGAGAGATTATCTAAATTCTCACCAACTAATTGTCGCAATGACACTAATGTCGATCGGTGTAATTATAGCGGCTTTCGGTGGTAATTTTCAAATTGTGGCGCCGGCTGTTCAATTAAGTCCGGCACAAGCACCGCCAATGTGGCCGTTTTTATTTGTTACCATTGCCTGTGGAGCTATCTCAGGCTGGCACTCACTCGTTTCATCGGGAACCTCGGCAAGGCAAGTTCGTAAAGAAAGCGATTCCATTTTTGTCGGCTACGGCTCAATGCTAATGGAAGGCGCTCTCGCCACATTGGTTATTATTGCTGTTGCTGCGGGAATAGGACTTGGTTACAAACTGCCGAACGGAACCATACTAACCGGCATTCCGGCGTGGACAAACCACTATGCCAGCTGGGCTGCCGCTAAGGGCTTAGGCTCCAAGGTCGGAGCTTTCGTAGTGGGCTCTGCCAATATGCTCGAGACTTTAGGCATTCCGAATCAAGTTGCACAAGTGATTATGGGTGTCTTCATTGTTTCGTTTGCAGGCACTACACTCGATACTGCAACAAGAATTCAACGTTACATTTTAACCGAAACTTTCCCGAAAGTTTTCGGCAACCGCTACGTATCCACGTCGGTAGTTGTCCTTTTGGCTTTAGCGCTTATCTTCTCCAGCGGAGCAAACGGTAAGGGTGCTTTGAGCCTTTGGCCCTTATTTGGCGCAACAAATCAAACGCTTGCCGGTCTTGCTTTGATTATCATTACAGTATTCCTCAAAACCCGCGGCGGATTGAAATGGCTCGTTAGCGCCATCCCTGCTGCTTTTATGATTGTAGTTTCTTTCTGGGCACTGTGGCTAAATGAAATAAACTTTGTAAACAAAGGTAACATACTGCTTTCAATTATTAATTTACTAATTATGCTGGCAGTTGTCTGGATTGTAATCGAAGCAATTAGGCGATTTGCCAACATCGATTCGCTTGATTACGACGAAGCAACAGGAGCAATTAAATCATACGAATAGCAAATGATAAAAGAACTTAAAAAAACATATTATCTCTTAATTTTTCCTGCTGTTATTTTAACGATAATTGCTTATCTCTTGTTTTATTTCAAAGTTTGGGGAGGAGTTGCATTTTCTCCTTCCCGGAACTTTTCAATAATTTTCTTTATTGTAGCCATTACAATTGGAGTTGCTCTCCCAATTTTTTTAAGGGTTTATTTTTTCTCCAAACTAAAAACGAAACATTTTACAACTCAGGGAGAATTCATCCGGTATCAAAAACTGATTATTAAAGTAGCCGCTATAACAGCTTACCTTGCTTTTATTGCTGCATTTTTACGAATGGAGACCTTCTATTTCGGCGGGACGGTACTCGCTGCCATTTACGCAATCTACTACCATTATCCCTCCGAGAAAAAAATAAAATTCGACCAAAAAATTTTTAAAGTCCAGAAGGAGGGAAACGGTGAAGGATGAAATCAAAAAAAAGCTAAAGGAATTTTGGAAGGCTTTCGACGGAGCGGCTAAAGAAAAGGCAACGGAAATCGTCGAATACGAGCTCTACGAACTTCAAAACATATTTGCGATAGTCGTAATCGGTTCTTTTGTGGGAATGCCCGCACCACCGATGCAAATTTCCTTAGACCTCCTTCCCTTCATGGATGAAGAACTAATAATAATGATGGATAAAATTTCAACGGCTAATTCACCCATGGCGGATTTGGCTTCAATAATGGACCTTTATTAATGCAAGAAAAAAGGCAAAAAATAATGTTTTTCTTAGGAAAGGGGGGCGTTGGTAAATCCACCACATCTTCGCTTTACGCAGTCGAACGCTCATTAAAAGGTGAGAAAGTTTTACTCGCTTCAATGGACCCTGCACATAACCTTGGCGACATTTTTAAAATGCAACTAAAAGGAAAGCCCACTAAGCTGAACGACAATCTTTCACTATGCGAAATAAATTTGGATTATTGGGTCGATAGTTATCTCGCGGATATGCAAAAGCAAATGACTAAAAGCTATGCCTATTTAACCGCTCTTAGCTTGGACAAGCATTTTGAAATCATCCGTTATTCGCCGGGTATTGAGGAATATGCCCTGCTGCGTTCATTTTCTTATTTTATTAACAACTACATGGATTTCGACAGAATTATTTTTGATATGCCTCCCACAGGCTTAACATTAAAATTCTTCTCGCTACCTAAGATTTCCCAAATTTGGCTTGAAAAATTAGTGGATTTACGCAACGAAATCATTAAGAAAAAAGAAATAGTCACTAAAATTAAATTCGGTAAAGTTGAAATTGAAAGAGATAAGTTGCTCAATAAATTAAATTCACAATTAAACGAATATTCCGAAGTGCGTGAAATATTGGAAGATGCCGAACGAACAGAATTAATTCTCGTAATGAATCAGGACAAGCTCTCCTTAGCCGAATCGAAATTAATAATTGAAAAGCTAAAGATTTCAAAACTTAAAATAAGCATGATTTTTATTAATAAATTCAACGCAGATATTCCTGTCAAAGAATTGGAAGCTCAGTTTAGCAATTACAAAATACGACATTACCCCCTTTACAAAGAATCTATTACGGGAATAGAGCGCCTTAAAGAATATTTGACTGAAAATAAATTCATCCAATCTAAATAGGGCACTAAACTGATATTTAACGGCATCCTTTTAATATTTGAGAATACCACTCAATTGCACTTTGAAGGAAACAGCTTAAACTTATTCCTTTTTATCAAGGTTAATAATAATTTCCGTTTCCACTTCGCCGTTGTTTTTATCTTTCTTCTTTGGAACGGTGCGTAGGAAGTCACCGTACTGCATCTGCTCCTCAAGGCGGCAAGACCACACCAGTCTCTCCCTGCCGTTTTCATCCTTCCAATATGTGGCATCCGGACAACCATCGCACATGCTTTGATCCCCGTTCGGCATAAAGTCAACCGGTTGAATAATCATAATAGACTGCAAATGAACTTTCTTAAGCATTCGCAGGGGATTAACGGCAACGTATTTTAAGTAATTCTTTAAAGCGTTTTTAATGCCCTTATCCAAAAACCAGGTGCCAAACATTGTTGTTCTGCCAAGGTTCAATGTTCCGGGCGAAACGTAAGAAAGGTAACGGTCTTTAAACAAATGGTAGAAACTTTCAGTCATTTCAAGTAGTTTCTTTCCCGCATAACCGAATACTTTATCCTTTGTGCCAAGTCTCTCGGTAAGCAGCCATTTGTAGTGGTCTGCTCTTTCCGTACCGTTCAAATAAGCTGCGGGAGCAAAATCGGGATATTTTTTCCGAATTTCATTTACTACATCCGGTGCCATTAAGTCGGTAGGTATTTCATCCTCGGAATGGTACAGAATATCATCCCATTGAATTTTCTTATCGCCCGCGTAAAAATCGAACGGTAAACTCGGTGTGATGTAACGAAACAGAATGAAAACCATCGTATTGACAATATCGATATGTTTGTGAGCCCATTCCACCAAATCAGGCACATATCTTAATGTATCCTCGTAAACAGTTGCGTTAAAAGAACAAGCTATTCCGCCTTCGGCAGCAACCATCTCGGCAAGTTCCAAACGTAATTCATTTAGTTCGAGTTCATCTTTCCCTTCCCATTTGGGCCCTCTGCCTTTGCCCTGTTTGCTGTCTATGTGAAAAGTAAATCCGAAAACCCCCGCTTTCTTAAGTTCGTGCAGAAGTTCTTTCGTAAGCAAAGCTCCGTTTGTATTTACTATCGGTTTTAATCCTCTAGATTTAATCTCGGCTACAAGCTCTACTATGTGCGGATAAAGTAAGGGTTCGCCACCTGCGATTGAAATACAATCCGTCTTCCTTTGCGACTGGTAAAAATCCAGCTCGTGTTTTACGTCTTCGAAAGGCTTGTCGGAATCTTTAATGTTTCTTCTGTAACAGCCAAAGCAGTGTAAATTGCAATGGTAGGTAGGCTCTAACCATGTAATGCCGTTATCGGGTAATGTCCATGGTAGTCTGTAAAGTGTATCGAGGGGAATAAATGGCTGTTCCATAAAACCTCCATTTTTTATTTAACAGTTCAACATTTCTTCAAATTAAAAAAGCGGGAGTTTCAAACTCCCGCTTTTTAATCTGCTAAGGTTAGGATTAGCATTAGAAAATTAATCCGTCAATCAATTAATTGTTAGTTGTAGTTGTTGTACCACTCGAAGTTTTTCCCAATGCACCAAAACCTGCAACCATTAATAATACCCCCGAAATGATTAAATTCCACTCGTTTCCGGTGAAAGTTAACAAACTAGGAATGAAAGCCGCAATAATTAACCAAATGCCTACAATAGCTCCAAGCCAACCTTGCCATGGTTTTTCTTTAATCATCGAAAAACCAATTGCAGCGGCAACTATTCCAACGATTATGTCGTTCCAAAGATTACCTGTGGTACCATAACCGAAGAATGCTACAACAAAAATGTAAACACCGATAATACCATTAACCCATGCTTGCCACATAATTAATTCCTCCTAAATTATTTAATGTGAAATCATCATTTTTAAGAACATTTAAGAAACATCACTAATCGTGCCAGAAGCGAAGGGAAGCGTAACATATTGTATTACAAGAAATTAAGACGACTAAATTGAGGTTGGCTTTTATGAGTGAAATTAAATTTCACACACAGAGGCGAAAAAAAACGATTTCTCTACACTTATCTTTAAGGTGTGAAACGGAAGTTCTCACATTCTGAAATGTTCGGCATCAATATCGTGCTTTTTAATCAAATTCTGGATTTGACGACGGTCGTAACCACTTATTTCCGCTGCGTGAGAAATATTCCCTTTGGTGGATTCCAAAAGTTTTAACAAGAATTTATGTTCCAACTCATTTAAAATTTTATCCGTTCTCCGTTTCTTTTCCTGCTGAAGTTCTTTTTTTGTTAACGGAATATATTCTTCGGTTTCAAATTCTTCTTCCTTCCATTGTGACAAAATTTCTTCGGGGAGAACGTTCGGTAAAATTTTCCCATCTTTTGAGAAAATAATTGCCTGCTGAATTGCATTTTCCAATTCGCGAATATTCCCCGGCCAATCGTAATTTTGCAAAATTCTCCTCGTCTTCTCGGTTAAAACAATATTATTCAATTTAGTGAGATTCGAATGTTTACGTAAAAAATAATCAACTAACAAAGGGATGTCCTCTTTACGCTCCCTTAGCGGCGGTATTCTCATGTAAACGACTTTCAATCTGTAGAACAAATCCTGCCGGAAGTTCCCGGAGTCCACTTCCTGTCTCAGATTTTTATTTGTTGCGGCTACAATGCGTGCGTCGGTAGTAATAAATTGAGTGCCTCCGACCCGCATAAATTTTTGATTCTCCAACACGTGAAGTAATTTAACTTGTAAATCCAAAGGTAATTCTCCGATTTCATCAAGGAACAGCGTACCGCCGGAAGCAAGTTCAAACTTCCCTTTCTTCAAGCCTATGGCACCGGTAAAAGCCCCTTTCTCATGTCCGAAGAGCTCGCTTTCCAGCAAATCGTGAGGAATTGCACCGCAGTTAATTTCAATAAACGGACTGTCAGCTCTGTCGCTCATGTAATGCACCGCTCTTGCAAAAAGCATTTTGCCCGTACCGGACTCGCCCTCAATTAATATTGTCGCCGGTGTTTGTGCTACCTGCCCTATTAACTCCATTAAGGATTTCATTTGCGGATTCACGGTAATTATTTCGTTGAAACCTTCATACCTCTTGATTCTTTCTTTTAATTGAATATTCTCTTCCAACAACTTTCCGAACTTAATCGATTTGCCGATTATTGTTTTAAGCTCGTCCAATTTAATGGGCTTGGTGATGTAATCGTGTGCACCGGCTTTCATTGCCTCCACAGCATCCTCAATTGTTCCAAAGGCAGTCATTATTATTACCGGCAGCGTCTTGTAATTTTTATTTACCCATTTAAGAAGTTCAAAGCCGCTCATTTCCGGCATTTTCAAATCGGTTAAAATCAAATGCACCCTATTGTTATCGATTAACTCCGTGGCTTGCTTACCGTTTTGAGCTTGCAGTACGTTGAAGTCGGACTTAAGACTCATAGACAGAACCTTTCTTTCCCTCTCCTCGTCATCTGCAATTAAAACCGTAGGTTTTTTATCGTCCATTAAATTTCTCTTATTTTTGTTGTAAAATAATGTAAAATTCCGTTACTTTTTTGGAAGAAAAAACTTCTATGCGCCCACCTAAACTCTCGGTTAAATTTTTGACAATTGAAAGTCCCAACCCTGTCCCCTCATCTTTGGTTGTGAAGAACGGGTCAAAAATCTTTTCGATGTTCTCATCGGGAATTTCTTTGCCGTTATTCGTCACTTTAATAATTATTTCGCCTTCGTTTTTCTCAGCCGAATAAATTATTTGACCGTCGGGACAATTGAAACCATCGTTTTCATTACACTTTTCCACAACAGCATCCAGAGCGTTCAGTCCTAAATTGAGTAAAATTTGGTAAAGAATATTTTTGTCCGAATAAAAACGAAATCCCTTTTCAACCTCCGTCGAAATTTTAATATTGTTTCCGTTCTCCGCCTCAAGTGCGTCAAGCAGTTTATTAAAAACTTCATCCAAGGGAATTTCTTCTTCCCTAATTTCCTTTTGTCTCGAGAGTTTAAGGAAGTCCTTTAATAAATTGTCTAACCTTTCCACCTCATTTGAAATGTAGCCCAAAAGTTCTTCGCGTTCCTCGTTGGAAATGCTACCGCTCCTTAGCGTTTCGGCAGAAATTGAAATTGTGTTCAAGGGGTTCCGTATTTCGTGTGCGACGCCTGCGGTCATCTCACCGAGGGAAGCTAATTTTTCGAGCCTGAACTGCTCTTCCCTGCGTCGTTGAAGAGATTCAAACATTTTATTTCTGTTGTAAGAAATCGTTATTTCGGCGCTTAGAATAGTCAGCCTTTCTAACTTCTCTTCCGTGGTCTTTTTTGCGTAGTTTTTCTTCCTAAGCAAAAAGACTCCTAAAATTTCATTTTCGAATATCATCGGCAAAATAACATCAAATCTTTTCTTTTCTAAGAAGTCCAGCTCCTCTCTTTCAATTTTGGTTAAATCCAATTCGTAAATTTCAATAGCTCTATTAAAGCCGAGCAATTCCGCTCCCAACTTTTTAGCAACGGGAGCAGGTACCACTTCGCCCCTATCTTCAAAGTTAAAAAAATCTCCCTTCTCGTTTTTTAGGAAAATTATTATGTCGCCAACTAAAAAATTCCTGCGGATAAAATTCTTTACCCTATCAAAAAATTCTTTGGGAGGAATGTAATTCTGTATTTCAGGTATGAACAGTGAAAGGTTGTGGCGGTATTCCTCTAAATCCTGACGAAATAACTTGTCTAAGAGATTTTGAATTTTTTTCTCAAGCGGTCGAATTAATGAAACGAGAACCAAAATAATAATCGCTGAAAAGAAAAACGAATTTATTTTAAAAACTTTGTTTAACGTTTGGCTTAGATTCAATACGATAATAAAATAAGTTGCCAGGATGAAAGTGTAAATAGTAGAGTAGGCAAGACCCGTCGAAATTACGTTCCTTGCCTTAAAACCTTTGTAATGGAGATTAACGTAAAGGAAGAAAAGGCTAACCGTCAAAGTGTAAACCGTTGAAAGGAAGTAAAAAGAAATTGCATCTTCCAAAGCGGAGCGGAAGATATTCATTAAAAAGAAAAAGGCAACAATAATAAAAAAACCTATGGTAAAAAAAATTGTAACGTTTTTTTGCCTTACTATTCTCAGCTTCGGGATTTTCAAAATAAGAACTATTCCGCCCCAAATTAAATAAGCGATTGTAATTATCATTTGAAAAATAAAGAAGAAGTCATTTGTAAACTCTAATCTGTAAAAATACGTTTTGGGCGAATTCGAAACGTTAACAATATCTATTCTGAAATCGGGGAAAGAGAGAGCAAGGAAAAGAACAGGAACGGCAAAAAGGAAAACGTAAAACTCAAATCGTTCGGCAATTTTATTCGTGTGACGGGGAAAGTTGTAAGCTATTGCTACAAAGAAAGCAGGGATTAAAAAAATCACGCGGTAAAGAATTTGTGCGCCTAAAATTGCATTTGAGTAGGAGGAGGTGTTTAAAATCAGAATTTCAGTTAAGTTCCAAACGGCAAAGACAAAGACAAAAGAGAAGAACCACCGGTTCAGTTTTGAACGCGGATTGTTCAACAATATTGTGAACGCCACACTGAAGTTCACCGTAAAAGCTATTAACGACGGAAGCGAATAAATGTTCATTTAATTCTGACTTTAATTTGCCAATAAAAAACCGTTTATCCTTTCTTCAAAAAATGTTGAGTCAACAGAGAGATTAAACTCTCTCTTGTTAGAACACCTATTATTTCATCGTCTTCAACAATAGGTAATTGATTGACACCTTCCTCATCCATTAATTTTAATGCCTCTACGAGCGGCAGATTAACATCAACGGTCTTGATTTCCGAAATGGGTTTCATTATTTCCGCTACGGTGATTTCTTTCCATTTTTCCTTCGGTACTTTATGAATATCGTGAATGGTAATTAAACCGATGTTCTTACCCAATTGTTCGACGATGAAAAAACGCCGATTTCTCATCAATAATTCATTCTCAACAAATTCTAAAATCGTTGTATTGTAAGGTACTAATCCGTAGGCTTTACTCAAGGCATCTTCGACGGTGTGACCCGAAAGAAGTTTCGTTATTTCCTGACGTTGTACCAGCGAAAAAGCGGCGCTTTCCAGAAACCAACCTACAAAAGCAATCCAAAGGCCATCAACCCAAAGCCCTGCCATTATTTCCAAAAATCCAATTGCAATGAAAATAAAACCGAATACCCTGCCAACGCTGGCAGCAATGTGTGTTGCCTGCTGGAAATTTTTCTTTACTCCCCAAATTATCGCTCTAAAAATCCTTCCGCCGTCGAGCGGGAAGCCCGGAATTAAATTAAAAACAGCAAGTATTAAATTTATTACACCCAAATAATGGAAAAGCGCGTAAAGGTAAATGTTCGACTTTGTAAGATAAGCAAGCAAATAAAAAATTCCGGATAAAATAAAAGTAACAACCGGTCCGGC
>WFQV01000459.1 GCA_015486905.1 Melioribacteraceae bacterium
ACACGGACACTTCCTCTCCTTTAAGAAACTCTTCTACAACTATTACATCCCCTGCTTTTCCAAATTTATTTTTTTCAACAATTTCTTTAACGGTACTTTCAGCTTCTCTAAAATTATTTGCAATAATTACTCCTTTTCCGGCGGCAAGTCCCGATACCTTAATTACGGTAGGATAGTTCGTGTTTTCTAAATACTCAAGTAATTTTCCAATTTCTTCTTTGGAAAAAATCGAATATTTTGCCGTTGGAATACCGTATTCTTTCATCAATTCTTTTGCAAAAGCCTTTTCTCCTTCTATTTTTGCCGCATTCGCAGAAGGACCAAATACGTAAAAACCCTTCTCACGTAGAAAGTCAGCAAGACCTTCAACCAAAGGTTTTTCAGGTCCTATTATCACCAAATCAATTTTTCCTTTCTCACAAAAATCAGCAACTTCATTTTTATTTGAAATTTCAATTGAAATGTTTTCTGCAATTTGTTTTGCCCCTGCATTACCGGGAGCAACAAACAATTTGTCTAATTTTGAACTTTTGGAAATAGCCCAGGCAATTGCGTGTTCTCTGCCTCCGCTACCAATTATTAAAACATTCATTCTTCAACCTTGAGAAGTTTTTGAAACTCTTTGCTGAGTAATTCCGTTAAATTTACTCTGTTAAATTGATTTACAAATTCATCCGATGGTACTGGTAATTCATTATTACTAAATAAGTTAATGATATTAGTTAGAGTATTTTTTATTTCATCCACATCATCCGGAGATGTTACAAAAGAAGCTTCGTATTTAATTGCCTCCTGTTTTGCCGCTCCCTCGGGAAAGTTAACGAAAACCGGCTTTTTACTACCGAAATATTCGTACAATTTACCGGGAGTAACATTCTCCATATTCTTTGCCGGCAGCATGCTCCAAAGCACATCGGAAGAAATTATTTGTCTGATTGCTTTTTTATGCTCCACATATTCAAAATTAACAACTGAGTTTTCCAAATTGTACCTTTTTACTAATCTCAAATTTTGTGCCCTGAAGTGACCGACAAAGTGAAATTTAACTTTCGAAGCTAATTCGGGATTTTCTTTTTGAAGCAGCTTTAATGCTTTTAGTAAATATTTCGGCGTGATTTTTTCGTAAAAAGAACCTGAATAAGTAATTACCATTTTTTTTTCAGCTCTCAAAACAGTCTTAACATCATTGAAATCAGCCGGGTCAAATCCGTGAGGAATAATTGTGATATCATCAAATTTTAGAAACGGGTACTGCTGTAAAATTTTTTCTTTTACTTTTCTATTAACGGCAATAACGTGGTCAGTTTCTTTCAGAACGGACTCTTCGAGAGTTTTGTGACGCACTTTATGGTAAAAAGTCGGGTAGAAAGCAAATTGATTTCCGTACCACAAATCCCTGTAATCTAAAATTAGCGGCACATTAAATTCTCTTTTTAATTTTACCGCTTCCAGAGCTGTGGAGAAAGGAGGCATACTAACAAAAATCACATCGAACTTTTCAACCGAAAGAATTTTTCTTGCTTTTTTGTAAGCAGCTCTTGCCCAAAAGGTTTTATTATCGGGAATAAAAAACGTTTGACTAATTCTATTCAACGTTTTTCGTAACAATTCGGGAGGCATTTTGTTCTTTTTGTAAGAGTTCACTACCGCATTAGGGTGAAATGCGGAAGTTCTCAAAATACGAATTCCCGCTTGCTCCGCTTCTATTAATAGTGAGTTGTCATGAGCATAATAACCGACATCCCCAGTGGTAATTACTGTAGGTTCCCACTTGAATTTCGGCAAATATTTGGCAAATTTCAAAGTTCTCTGCACACCGCTTAATCCGAGCGGTGGGAAATAATACGCAATAATCAATACTTTAAACACCCTCTCAACTCCTCCTTAATTGTTTTTAGAATGGTAATTCGGTGATTCTTTTGTAATAATAATATCGTGCGGGTGACTCTCACGCAAGCCGGAGTTCGTTATTTTGACAAATTTTGCATTTTTCATCTCGGCAATATTTTTAGCGCCACAATAACCCATGGCGGAGCGTAAGCCACCTACAAACTGGTAAACGGTATCGGACAAAGGTCCGCGGTATGGAACGCGCCCCTCGACGCCTTCGGGGACTAACTTTTTAATGTCTTCTTCCATGTCTTGGAAATAACGGTCCTTGCTCCCTTCCTTCATTGCTCCTATCGAACCCATTCCCCTGTAAACTTTAAAACTTCTGCCTTCATAAAGTACTTTCTCGCCGGGTGTTTCTTCAACACCGGCGAACATTCCACCTATCATTACCGAATCGGCACCGGCGGCAATTGCCTTCGGAACATCGCCCGTTTGTTTTATTCCACCGTCGGAAATAACGGGAATACCGCTTCCTTTAAGAGCATTTACCGTTTCCATCACAGCGGTAATTTGAGGCATACCGACACCGGCTACAATCCTCGTAGTACAAATTGACCCTGCTCCAATGCCGACTTTCACCGCATTTACTCCCGCTTCCACTAATTCCAACGCGGCTTCCTTACTGACGGTATTTCCGGCAATTAGCTGTAAATCCTTGTATTTACGCCGAATCTTTTTGATTGTGGCAATAACACCTCCCGAATGACCATGTGCCGTGTCCACAACCACTACATCCGTACAGGCATTAATTAATGCCTCCACCCTTTCGAACGTGTCCGAGCTGACTCCCACAGCGGCTCCGACTCTTAAACGCCCCAATTCATCTTTACAAGCATTCGGATATTTCCTTTTCTTGGAAATGTCTTTGTAAGTAATTAATCCTTTTAACGTAAAATCGTCATCAACAACAGGCAGCTTTTCAATTTTAAATGTTTGAAGAAGTTTTTCTGCTTGCTCCAATGTTGTACCAACCGGAGCAGTGTGTAAATTTTCTTTTGTCATTAAATCTTTAACCTGAAGATTCAAATTCGGCTCGAATCGCAAGTCTCTGTTTGTAATAATACCAATCAATTTGCTTCTCTCGTCAATGACAGGAATGCCTGAAATGTGATATTCAGCCATAATTTTTAACGCATCCGAAATCTTGGCTTCGGGCGGGAGTGTAATGGGGTCGGTAATCATTCCGCTTTCGGAGCGTTTCACTTTGTCAACTTCCGAAGCTTGTTGTTCAATTGTCATGTTTTTGTGAATAATTCCTATTCCACCTTGAGCCGCCATTGCAATAGCCATTTTGGATTCGGTTACTGTGTCCATCGCCGCAGAAATAAGAGGAATATTTAATTTTATTTCACTCGTTAAATACGTAGTTACGTCAACTTCCCTCGGCAGGACTTCGGAACGGGCGGGAACTAACAAAATATCGTCAAAAGTCAGTCCTTCTTTTAATACCTTATTTTCCATTTCTATTTCCTTTTTCTAATCAAATGCAGGGAGACCCGTAATCATTTCTCCCAAAATCAAAGTGTGCATTTCGTGTGTACCTTCGTAAGTTTTGACTGCGTGAAGATTTTCAAGATGTCTCATTATCGGGTATTCGCCGGAGATTCCGTTCGCACCTAAAATTTCCCTTGCAATTCCCGCAACTTCAAGTGCTTTTTCACAATTGTTTCGCTTAGCCATTGAAACGTGTGTGAATTTTGCTTTCTTTTCATCTTGCAAACGTCCTAAACGGTAATTTAATAATTGACTTTTGGTGATTTCCGTCAGCATATTTACCAGTTTGTCTTGTGTCAATTGATAACCGGCAATCGGCTTTGTAAATTGTATTCTCGAAAGTGAGTAATTGACTGCCGTTTCGTAGCAGGCAATCATTGTTCCTACTACACCCCAAGCTATGCCGTAACGAGCTTGAGTAAGGCACATTAAGGGTGATTTAAGTCCGTTGCTATTGACCAACAAATTTTCCTCTGGGACAAAAACGTCTTCAAAAATCAATTCGGAAGTTACCGAAGCTCTTAAAGAATGCTTGCCTTTCATTTCCGGTGCGGAAAATCCTTTAGAACCTTTTTCTACCAAAAATCCTCTTATTTTCCCTTCTAATTTCGCCCAAACAACGGCTATATCGGCAATTGTTCCGTTTGTAATCCACATTTTAGCACCGTTCAAAATGTAACCGCCGTCAGTTTTTTCCGCTTTTGTAACCATTCCTCCCGGATTCGAGCCGTAATCAGGTTCGGTTAATCCGAAACAGCCGATTTTTTCACCCGTTGCTAATTTAGGCAACCATTTTTTCTTCTGCTCTCCCGTACCGAAAGTGTAAATAGGGTACATTACCAAGCTATTTTGGACAGAAGCAAAACTTCTTATTCCGCTGTCACCCCTTTCCAATTCTTGCATTGCCAAACCGTAAGCAGTGTAGGACAAGCCGGCACCGCTGTATTCTTCAGGTATCGTAATTCCGAACAGCCCAAGTTCAGCCATCCTGGGAATTAAATGCATGGGGAAAGTACCATCGCTGTAATGCTTTTCAATTATCGGAATCACTTCGGCATCGACGAAATGCCGCACGGAATTTCGGACAAGTTTTTCCTCATCGCTTAACAAATCGTCGATTCCGTAAAAATCAACTCCGGTAAATTGCTCCATTATTTCCTCAAATTAAAAAGCCAAAATTAAACAAACTGACAGTTTTTCAAAAATTCAATTAAATTTATTAATTGTAATTAGTTATTTCCCCTTCACAATTCCAGCTCTCTAAAAACCCGGTAAATCAGATCGTTCGTGAAGCCACGATTTTTCAAAAAGCCGAATATCCTATTTTTGATTTTCTCTTCGGACAAATTCAGATTTTCAATTTGACTAAGTTTTTTCTTTGCTAAAACGAGAGCCACGCTAGTAAAATCTTTTTCAATGTAAAACTTGTTAACAACTTCATCTACTATTTCATGTTTAACTCCTTTGCGAATTAGCTCCGCCCGGAGTTTAACCGGACCAATTTTATTTACTCTAAATTTCAATTCGGCAAAGTTTTGGGCAAAAGTTTTGTCATTCAGCAAATCAAGAGTTCTTAAATAATTCAAAGTTTCTTCAATAAATTCTTGCGATTCGGGATATTTCCTTCTGAGTTTCGTGCGCAATTCAAATATTGAGTGGGCTCTGTTCGATAAATACCTTAAGGCGCTTTCCTTCATTAAATATTTTGTATTTTCATTTAGCAGAAGTGTCAACTTTTCTTCATTCAAGTCGTCGCCTTTTCGCAAGCCGCTTTTTACCGCAACATCGTACCGAATTTTTACCGAGCTGCCATCATCGAACGAAATCACAACATTCTTAATCTTTTTCTGAAGCCTTAAAATTCTCATTAAAATTTACTTTGACCCAAAAGTGAAAATCTTTAATCGAAAAAACATCCCTTTATTTTTATCTTATTTCTCTTTTGCTTTTTCGTCCGAATTCGCCTTTTCATCAGGGATTAAACCCAAAGCTTTCTTAACCTCATTCTCAAGCTGCGCTGTTATCTCGGAATTTTCTTTAAGGAAAGTGCGGAACTGCTCTCGCCCTTGGTAGCGGTCTTCTTTGTAAGTAAACCACGAACCGCTTTTTTTAATTATTCCGTATTGCACACCAAGGTCAATTAAATCACCCGTTTTTGAAATTCCTTCGTTGTACATTATATCGAACTCAACTTGTTTAAAGGGAGGTGCAATTTTATTCTTTACGACTTTTACCTTCGTTCTGTTTCCTACCACTTCGTCGCGGTCTTTAATTGCGGCAATTCTGCGAATGTCGAGGCGAACCGAAGCGTAAAACTTAAGTGCATTTCCTCCTGTTGTGGTTTCGGGATTTCCAAACATCACTCCTATTTTACTACGCAATTGATTCGTGAAAATAACGCAGGTTTTGGAACGTCCTACGGCTCCGGTTATTTTACGAAGAGCTTGCGACATCAGACGTGCCTGTACGCCCATTTGTGCATCGCCCATTTCACCTTCAATTTCGGAGCGGGGAACCAATGCGGCGACAGAATCGATTACAATTACATCAACGGCGTTACTGCGAATGAGAGCATCGACAATTTCAAGCGCCTGCTCGCCGTAATCCGGTTGTGAAAGAAGAAGATTTTTTA
>WFQV01000460.1 GCA_015486905.1 Melioribacteraceae bacterium
ATTTAAAAGAAAGTGCTCTTTACGGCTATTTGAACAACCCCGAAAAAATCAAATATTTATTAGACCCTGCGGAGTTTACTCCAACTTGGCAGGGGACATCTTACTAACCACGGGTTTCAACCCGTGGGTGTGACGAATAAAAACAACAAATAAGTTTTGGCGCGATTTTTGGCTAAACTTGTTTTTAAAGAGCAAAAATCGTGACAAAACGTTCAACGGAGAAAAGCCACTAAAATTATTTACCAATAAATTTAAACTTGTACCAAAAAAAGAGACATTACTAAATATTAAGTAATGTAAATATTTGCTTTTAATAAATAAAATATATATCTTATTAAAAAGGATAATGCGTTAATCCAAATTTAAGACAAATGTTAAATTTTTTACAGGAATTAGATAGCAGAATGAAAAATAGGACAACAGAGCTTATTTTAGTTAGCAACTCGCGAAAAACTTTCGAGAAAGTTATTAAAAACAAGAACCTTTCTGAAAACAGCCGACTTGATTTTAAATGGGCAAGAAATTTACACGAAGCAAAAGTATTTTCAAAAGGAGAGCAATATCGCGCATTTTTGTTAGATGAAGACTTACTGAACCCTGAAAACTACGAAAAATTACAACACTTAAGAAAAGCGTTCCCTGTAGCACCAATAATTATTTATTCTGAAAAAGGAAAACATGAGTTAGAAAAAATAATTGCGAAGGGAGCTGACGACATTGCCGATAATAAATTTTTCGATAACAAGAATTTGACTAAATTTTTCAATTTAATTAGAATTAAACGAGAGAACCTCCACAAAGAGAAAGAATACCAAAATAATCTCCGATTAATAATAAATAATATGCTAAACGGTATTTTAGTTGTTGACGAAGGAGGTAAAATAGTTTTAGCAAATAAAAAAGCAAGAGAGCTTTTAGGGTTAAATAATAAATTGCTCAAAACAAAATTCGGAGTACCCATAGTTGATGGAGAGAAAACGGAAATTGAGCTTGTAGGGAAAGGTAATAAAATAAAACATTTTGAAATTACCTCAACGGATATTTCATATAATCGAAAACCGCACAAGTTAATTAGTTTTTATGACGTTACCGAAAGGAAAATGAGAGAAGAAAAAATAAAAGTTAATAATTTATTAGTAAACAAAAATCTAAAAAAATATGCAAAAAAAACGGCTATGGCTGAAAAAAAATATGCAAACTTACTTAAGTATGCCTTAGCCGGAATTTATGTTACCGACATAAATGGAAATTTTATTGAGGCTAATCAAGGGTTAGCAGATATTCTTGGTTTTAATTCACCCGAAGAGTTAATTGGCAGAAATATTTCTGAACTATTTGTTGATAAATCCCTGAGAGAAGATTTTGTTAGAAAACTCCTAAATAAAAAAGAAGTGAGAAATGAAAAATTTCAATTTAAGAAAGTATCAGGTGAAAAAATAACAGTCTTAAAAAATTCGGTATTGCTCTCCGACCCTTTAACTGAAAAAGAAAATATTCTAAGTGTAATAATGGACGTTACGGAACTGAACATAAAAAATAAAATATTGGGTGCAATGCCGGCTATCGGGTTACAGGTTTTAAATTCTGAGAATATTGAGGATTGTGCGAATGATTTTTTAAGGGAATTAGGGAAGGCGGCGGAAGTTAACAGGACTTACATATTTTACGTTAAAGAAAGAGAGGATGGTGAAATTATTGCCACGCAGAAATTTGAATGGGCTGAGGAAGGCGTAGAACCTCAGATTTCCAACCCTGAGTTGCAAGAACTAAATTTAAAAGATAACGGCTTTCAAAGATGGATCGAACTTTTAAAAAGCGGACGTTCCATTAAAGGAAACATTTCCGAATTTCCGATTAACGAGCAGAGCATTCTTAAAAATCAGAATATTAAATCTATCATTGTTCTTCCCATTTTCGTTGACAATGTTTGGGAGGGTTTTATTGGGTTTGACAGCACGAAAGTAAAAAGATATTGGACAATGACTGAGGAAAATATTTTAAAAACCGCCGCTAGTTTATTTGCCGAAATTTTGAAACGTTTTAGATTGAGAAAAGAATTAAAAGAGCGCATTACAAAATTGAGAGAAGTTTACAATTTGGCGAAAGCAATGCCTTTTGAATATGATTTACAAAGCAAAAAATTGGACATAAGCGATATTTTTAAGGAAAATATTGATATTGAAAATTTGGAATTAATAGGGGGGATATTCGATTACAATAAAATTATCCTGTCCGCGGAACTTAAACGATTTAACAGGAATTACCCGAATATTTTAAAAGAAGGAGGTGAATTTGAGCAAGTTTTCAATCTTAAATATAAAGCCGGAGAAACCAAATCGCTTTTGGTAAAGGGGGAGATTTATTTTGAAAACGGAAGCGCAAAAGCTCGAGGGATAACAATCGATCTAACTAAGCTAAAGAAAGCCGAGGAAAAATTATTAATTTTCGAAACAGTGATTAAAAAGAGTCCCGCTGCAATAATAATAACCGATGTTAACCAAAAAATAGAATTTGTAAACAAGAAATGGGAAGAGCTTACCGGCTGGAAATTCGAAGAGGTAAAGGGTAAAAGCCCTTCTGTTGTGAAATCGGGTAAAACGGAAAAAATTGTTTATGAAACAATGGCACACAAAATTTATTCGGGAGAGGAATGGAGCGGAGAAATACTGAACAGAAAGAAAAACGGAGAATTGTTTTGGGAACTATTATTAATTTCCCCAATAAAAAACGATTACAATGAAATCACCCATTTTATTGGAGTAGGATTAGATGTAACCGAAAATAAGAAGCTGTATCAAGAGATATTGGAATCGAAAAAGAAGGTTGAATCTGCAGACAAATTAAAAAGCGAATTTCTTGCATTGATAACTCATGAATTTCGAACGCCATTAAATGCAATCGTTAATTACAATTACCTTATTGCAGAAGAATTGGAAAATTCCCTCAGCGAAGAAATTAATCTTTACATAAAAGGAGCCGAAGAAGCTACGGAAAGATTAATAAACACCGTCAATTCCGTCATCTTAGTTTCTGAAATTCTCAGTGGCGATTACAAACCTGAAATTGCAGAGATAAATATTTACAAAGATGTACTTATTCCTATTTTTGAACAGCAGAATAAAAAGGCCTTGTCTAAAAACATAAAAATCAAACTTATCAATACATCCCAAAATTTGATTGTTAAAGGAGATATTCTTTCTTTGGAAGCTATGTTTTTTGCATTAATAGATAATGCAATAAAATTTACCCGGGAAGGCTTTATTGAAATTTCCGTTAAAGAAAATGAAAAAAATAATACCGTCGTAAAAATAAGGGATACCGGAATAGGAATGACGGAAGAATTTATTTCCACTGCTTTTAATCCGTTTTCACAAGAAGACGAAGGATTTTCAAGATCTTACGAAGGGCTTGGTTTGGGACTAGCAATAGTAAAATTGTCATCACAGATAAATAATATAAATATTTCCATTAAATCGAGGAAGGGGTGGGGCTCCGAATTCAAAATTATTTTCCCAAATTAAATTTAGTGTTTATTTGTTATTGGTAAAATAATCTATTAACTTGTTTTTAGAATAAATGAAACTAACATTATTGATTTTTAAACACACAACTTGTCCCGCCTTGCCGGGAAAACAAAGCTCTACATTAGTGACATCTCATTAACCCCGAGTTTTAGCTAATTAATTCAGACTTGCCGGGAAGGGAATGATTATAAATTATGAACCTGCCCGCCGGTAGGCAGGTGATGAATTATGAATAAGTGACGAGCAACTTGATTGCGTAATTGTATAGTTGGATGAATGTATTATTGTTCTTTTATTTTTTGATTAGAGGTTAAGGTTGAGGTTATGGTTGAGACTTGTTACAGATTACAGAAAAACAAAGTGTGCAAAATAATTTTAACAAAGCTCCACATTAGTGACATTTCATTAACCCAGAGCTCCAAATCGGCTTTAGTGAGAGAAAAAATATTAATTGTTTTGGCGCGATTTTTGGTTTTGCTCGTTTGGGAAAGATAAAAATCGTGACAAAACTTCGGAGGTAAATAATCAGATGAAATAAACATTTAACACTTTTTACATTATCAGAGTATAATATTTCCCTTTCTAAAACAGCCGATAAATATTTTCGTAATTCTATTCATCAAATTTTAATAATGAGCGGTCTTAATAAGTCGCTTACTATCAAAAGGTTAATATGCAAAAAATTAAATTTAAATTATTCGTAACAGACCATACTCATAAAAGTCGAAAGGCTGAGAGTGAAGTAAAACAAATCTTAAATAGTATTAGAGCGGAGACAGAATTAGAAATAATAGATGTCCTCGAGCACCCTGAAATTGAAAAAAGCTGGCTAGTTGTAACTCCTATGCTTGTTAAAGTTTCTCCCAAGCCTGAAAAAAGAGTTTTCGGAGATTTTGACGATATTGAGAAGACGCTTAAAATGCTTGGGCTCAACGATGTTGAGCATAGTTAAAATATTTTTATTAGAATTTACAAAATTAAATTTGAAACTAACAAGATAATTATTTAACATATCAGCTTTCTGTAATATTCATACCGTTGTAAGATTTCTCTTACGTATTTAACGGTTTCTTTACCGTCGCAATAACCGTTTCTAACAATGGGGTCTGTGTAATATTTTTGCTTGGATTTAAGAAGTAAAAATTTCTCAACGTTACCGAACCAAACTTTCGGATTTGCATTATATTTTTGTGCCAATCTCATTGCATCTAAAATATGTCCGTAGCCAATGTTGTAAGAAGCCAGGACGAATTTAATTCTTTCGTTTTTGTCGATGATGTACCCTTTCCAAAAATCATTTAACCATGTTAGGTATTTAAACCCTGCTTTAATACTTTGAATCGGGTCGTGTGGATTTTGAGCGCCTAACTGCTCGGCGGTTTGAGGCATAAGCTGCATTAACCCAACTGCGCCTGCCCACGATTTTGCATCCGGATTAAACTGGGATTCCTGGTAAATTAATGAAGCTACTAAGCGCCAGTCCCACCCTAATTTTTCGGAATATTTTTTAATTAAATCATCGTATTTGGAAATTCGCCCGGTAGATAGTGCAAAATATTCGCTTCTTCTGCGTCGTGCGTAAGCGATACGGTCTTTAAAATATTTATTGTAAATAACGTAATAATCGGTTTTCTTCCGCATTATGTCAATCCACACGTTAATGGTATCGAGAAGATGCTTTGCGTTTTTCCTAACCGCCCAGGCAATTTTTTGCGGAAGAGAAATTTCCAAGCTGACGTCGATGTTGGGATAATAAGCCTGGTTCAATTCGGCAACGTTTCTGTCCGCCACGGTATAATCTATTTCACCCTTCGCAACCATTCGTATTAAGTCTTCCGTGTTCAGTGAAGAATCCGCTTGAATGATGTTAATGTCCCCGCCTATTTCATCCGAAAGGTGCTGAAGCCTTGTAAAATAAGAAGAACTCGCACGGACGTAAATTGTTTTGCCTACCAAATCCAGCGGACTGGTAATTAAGCTGTCGCGGATTTCGTCGAGCCGCATTCTTTGCCAATTGGGAGGCTTCCTTTGAACAAGTACCTGTGTGGTAATGTTGTGGTAATGTGTAAAAGCAACTTTTTTCAACCGTTCTTTATTAACCGTAAGATTAAAAGCAATTAAATCCCCTTCGCCGTCGTTGAGCATTTTAAACATCTTGTCAATTTTGGATTCGACCTTAATCTCAATTTTCAAATTTAAATATTTACCTAAGCGTTGAAGCAGTTCGTACTCGTAGCCCATCGGTTGACCTTTGTAGATGAAATAACTGTAAGCGTTGTAACCTGTAATAGCAATTAGCTTACCCCGTTTTTTAATTTGTGCAAGGTCAATGTTAACGGGCTTATCACCACGCGAAACTTTCTTGCTCTTTTTGCTGCATCCGATGAAGGCGGCGGTTAGCAACAAAAAAATTAAAAATAATTTTAAATGTTTTAGAAACATCAAATTCCGTTTTTATTTGCTCTCCTAAAAAATAAAATTATCTATTTTAATTTGAAAAAACAAAATTTTTTTACTTGCTTTTTTAACTAATTTTTTCCGATATTAATTGTATGTGGTTTAAAATCAATTCGCACGAGGCATCACAATGGAAAAATTGGTCTTTTTTTTGTTTTCAATTTCTATTTTAATTATGAACGGCTGCAGCTCAAAAGGTAAAGAAGCCGATTTGGTTTTATTGAACGGCAATGTTATTACGGTTGACAAAAACAAACCGCATGCGCAAGCGGTTGCGGTAATTAGGGACACAATAGCCGCGGTCGGCTCGAATAAGGAAATTAAAGAATACATCGGGGAAAGCACGCAGATATTGGATTTGAAGGGTGAGACGGTAATACCCGGAATTATCGAAAGCCATGCGCATTTCTTTGCGGTTGGAAATTCTTTGATGGAGTTGGATTTAAGCACGGCAAAAAACTGGGACGAGATAATTGCGCGCGCGGCGGAAAAGGCGCAGTCTCTCCGCCCGGGTGAGTGGATTGTAGGTAGAGGCTGGCATCAGGAAAAATGGGATCCGCCTGCAATGCCCAACGTTGACGGCTATCCCGTAGAAACGGAACTTAGCAAAGCAACACCACGGAATCCCGTCATCTTTTTCCACGCCAGCGGGCATGCTCTTTTCGCCAACAAATATACAATGAATTTGGCGGGTATTACATCAGCCACACCCGATCCGCCGGGCGGAAGAATTGTAAGGGACAGCACGGGCAAGCCAATCGGTGTTTTCGAAGAAGACGCAGAGGATTTGATTAATAAAGTTTACGAGAAATACCTCGCCAAACGCTCGCCGGAAGAAATACTCGAGACTTACAAAAAGCAAGCGGAACTTGCTTCGCAGGAGGCAATCAGCCATGGAATTACATCTTTTCACGATGCCGGTGAGTCTTTTAAAATGATTGACTTAATTAAAAAGTTCATCGACGAGGGGATAATTATCCCGAGAATGTATGTGATGGTTTACGAAGACAACATCGATACATTGAAAAAATATTTGCCCAAATACAAAATAATAGGTTACCATAATAATCATTTGACCGTTAGGGCTTACAAACGTTACATCGACGGTGCGCTTGGCTCTCGCGGTGCTTTGATGCTTTCACCTTATAACGATAAACCCGGCTATTCGGGTCTAATGGTAACGCCGTTAAAAACTCTCGAGAAGGAGATGAGAATTGCTTTCAAAGACGGTTTCCAAGTTTGTACCCACGCAATAGGCGACAAGGGCAACAGATTGGTCCTAAACCTTTACGAAAAAATTTTCGGAGACAAAGCCGCAAACAATAATTTCAGATGGCGAATAGAACATGCGCAGCATCTTTCTACCAAAGATATTCCGCGGTTTGCAAAACTTAAGGTGATTGCCTCGATGCAGGGAATCCATTGTACATCGGATGCCCCGTTCGTAATAAAACGTTTAGGCTACGAACGTGCAAAGCGCGGTGCTTATGCGTGGAGAAAATTGTTAGACGCCGGTACTGTAATTTGCAACGGTACGGACGCTCCGGTGGAAAAGTTAAATCCGATTCCCAATTACTATGCACTTGTAACAAGACGCTTGGCAAACGGTAAGGAGTTTTTCCCCGAAGAGAAAATGACGAGAATGGAAGCTCTGCGGGCTTACACAATTAACGGCGCTTACGCGGCTTTCGAGGAAAATATTAAAGGCTCAATTACACCGGGAAAGCTGGCTGATTTTACAATCCTTTCGAAAGATATTACCGCCGTTCCCGATTCGGAAATATTAAGCACAAAAATTCTTGACACTATTATTGGCGGTAAAGTGGTTTACAGCGCTGAGGAGTAAAAACAAATCCGTTTTTGTAAACCGGAAAGGTTTGTTAAAGAATGTTACGATTGCTTAAAGTGTAAATAATCTGTTTCATTCTTGCGGTAAATTTATTAAATTGAAAAGTAAAAAATAGGAGAGGAGGTTTAATGAAATATGTAAAGGAAATTCTCGAGGAAAAGGGAAGTGAAATTTGGTCGATCTCACCCAAGGACACAATGTTCGATGCTCTTAAAATGATGGCTGAAAAGAAAATCGGTGCGCTTTTGGTCGAGGAAGATGGCAGAATTGTAGGAATAGTTTCCGAAAGGGATTACGCACGGAAAGTTATTTTGAAAGGGAAAAGCAGTAAGGAAATTTCCGTTTCGGAGATTATGACGCCCGATGTCATTTGCGTTTCACCCGAAACAAAAGTGGAGGAAGCAATGGCAATTATGATTGATAAGAAAGTAAGGCACCTTCCTGTAATGGACGAAGAAAAATTGGCGGGACTTATTTCTATCGGCGATGTGGTTAAAGCAATAATAGATGAAAAGGATTACGTAATAGTTGAGCTAACACGTTACATTAGCGGCGGTTATTGATTAATGCCGTTATTGTTCTCCTGCTCGGGCATTACAAGCCACATAACCAAATAAAATATGATTCCTGGGAGAAAGCCTGTTATTATTGTTAATCCGATGTAGCCGATTCTTACGAGGAAAGCGTTCCAACCCATACCCTCGGCAATGCCGCCGCAAATACCGGCAAGATGCTTGTTACGTGAGCGTGTAAATTTTAATTCTTTATCTTTCATTTTCTTCCTAAAACTTTGTAATGTGTTTTCTAAAAATAATCTCTCTCCAGCTTAATTGGAAATTTGTTTTTAAATGAATAGCAATCATTAATCGCAAGAGGCGAGAAGTAAGACGTAAGAAGTTTGAGTGCGTTCGATTACTCATAAATAGTAATTCATTCGGTCTTCGTTTAGAGGTTTAGCTCGCCTTCGGCGGTTTAGAAGTTTAGAGGTTCAAAGGTACAAAGGTACAGAGGAATAGAGGGCATGAAATTATGAATGTTGAATGTTGAATTAAGTGATCCGCGAAAATCCTGCAACAATCCGTGTCATCCGTGTGCTATTAAATCAGCGTCCTATCAATCGTCAATCGCAAGAGGCGAGAAGCAAGACGTAAGAAGTTTGAGTCCTTTCGAGTACTCGTCAATCGTAATTCGTTTGTTCTTCGTTTAGAGGTTTAGAGTTTAGAAGCACTTAGAGGGCACAGAAAATTTTTAACCTGCCTACCGCCTGCCTGCCGGTAGGCAGGGCAAGCAGGTTCTTAATTTTTAATTGAATAAATCCGTGTTCCATTGTCCAATCAGCGAAAATC
>WFQV01000461.1 GCA_015486905.1 Melioribacteraceae bacterium
GGTAAGAAATATTCGGTTTAAAGTAAGTGTTGTAATAATCCTGGCACATTTTTAACGTAATGTTTTTAACCGTTTGCTCGGTCATTATCTCGCCGTAGGGATGATCCTTGCCGTAATACAATGCTTTTCGAACGTTTTCAGCTATTGAAGAAGGGTCGTTCTTGGCTGCCTGTAAGGTAGAGATGGTTTGTTTTTTTAATTTGTCCAATTCTTTTTGTTGGAATTTGGGATGGAGGACAATGTCGGACATTATCGAAAGAATTTTGTCAGTGTACTGTGTAAGTGCGGATGCCGTTACACCCGTGCTGCTTGTGTTAAGTGTAGCGCCTATGAAATCCACCGCTTCGTCAATTTCATCTTTTGTTTTTGTTTGAGTTCCGGTTCTAAGTAGTTGGCCGCTCAGCTCAATGTAGCCGGCGTTTTTACCTTCAAGAATAGGGTCGCGGTCAACAATTAACCTAAATGTAACTTTCGGCACTTTGTGATTTTCAACCACTATTACCTTAAGCCCGTTGTCAAGTTGAAAGGATTGGTAATTTCCCAGCTCTATTTTCGGCGCTGGTCCCGGCTCGGGCATTTTACTTCTGTCAACCTGCGCAAAAGCGAATGAGGTTAAAAGCAAGAGCAGAATAGTTATTTTGTTTAGTTTCATTTTGTTCTCCAAACTTTGTTAAAATAAATTTTTATTTTTTTGCCGACTTGGGAAGATAGTAAAGAACCACACTGTTGTATTTGTTTAAATATTTCTTTGCAACGTTTTGAATGTCTTCTTTGGTAACTTTCATATAGTTTTGAATTTCCGTGTTAATCAAATTTGTGTTGTGGTAAAATACGTGAAAGTCCGAAAGTGCCTCGGCTATTCCCAAATCGGTTGAGTAACTCGTAACCAATCTGTTTTTAATTTGATTTTGAAGTTTTTGAAACTCCTTATCGGGAATGGGTTCTGTTTTTACTTTCTGAATTTCCTTGTCAATTAATGTTTCTAATTCCGAAGGATTGACGCCCACGTTAGCGATTGCAAAAGTTAAGAACAATCCCGGGTCTTCCAAAGCTAACGGGAAGGAACCGGCCTGCAGAGCCTTTTGTTGTTTATCCACAAGCTCTTTGTAAATTCTTGAACTTCTTCCTCCCGAGAGGAGCGTTGTGAGCATATCGATTGCGTAATATTCCTTGGATGTTTCCGCCGGAATATGGTAGGCTTCCAAAACTAAGGGTAGGTGGATGTTGTCGTAAACGGTGTCTTTTACTTCCGCTTTCTGAGGTGGCTCAACCACGGTGGGTCTGTTCATTTTTCTTGTGCCGCGAGGAATGGAGGCGAAATACTCGTTAATCCATTTTTTTGCCTGATCAACGTCAATATCTCCGGAAATAGAAAGGGTTGCATTATTAGGCACGTAGTAAGTTTTGTAAAAATTAATGAACTCGTTTAGTTTTGCTTTGTCGATATACTGCACCGAACCGATTGGAAGCCAACGGTACGGATGAACCTTGTAAGCATGCTTGAACGTCTGTTCCAAAACGGAGCCGTAAGGCTGATTGTCGAAGCGTTGTTTGCGTTCTTCCTTGACCACTTTCCTTTGAGTCTCTACGCCCACACTGTCAATTTTCAAATGAAGCATTCTCTCGGATTCAAGCCACAGCCCCAATTTCAATTGATTGGAAGGTAAAACTTCGTAGTAAAATGTTCTGTCCCAGGAGGTGTTGGCGTTCAACGTACCGCCTGCGCTTTGGACAATTTTAAAATACTGTTCACGCTTAATGTACTTGGAGCCCTCGAACATCAGATGTTCAAAGAAATGAGCAAAGCCGGTTCTGTTGGGGTCTTCGTTCTTGGAGCCAACGTGGTACGAAACCGTAACCGCAACGATGGGCGTTGAATGATCTACGTGAAGAATTACGTGTAAACCGTTCGGTAAGTCGTATTCGGTGAATTTTATTTTCCTTGTGTTTTGACCGAACAACAATCCGGCAAACAGAAGAAAAATCGCAACCGATAGAAATTTTCTTTTCATAATATTGACCTTTGAATTAGTTTTAAAAATGAATCATTTGTTTACTCATTGCGTTGTTTGCGTAATTTTGACGTTTTTTAACTTCAAAAGTTCAGGGGGACAATAAGCCCTACGAATAAC
>WFQV01000462.1 GCA_015486905.1 Melioribacteraceae bacterium
CTCAATATTGCCGTTGACTTCAGTCAACGGGCTAGAAATGGAAACAATATTATTCGGCTTTAGCCACATTTCACTTTCATCCTGTAAAAGGATTAAGGATGAATATTATCCTCAATCAAATCTTCGTTTTTTTTGTCAAAATATTTTTGCTTTAAGGTTTTTAATTCAAAATTCATCATTCATAATTGCGGCTTGCCGCGATATGGATGAATGGATGGTTGGATGGTCCGACTTCTCCTGACAAGTCGGGAGACGGGGTGTTGAGAAATTAGAACTTTTAATTATGCAAACATCTCGATAGTTTGCTCCATTTTATACCTTCTGCATCGTTTTTCTTTTTCGTTATTGTCTTCCGTTAACGTTTGAAAACTTTGAGGTCGGTCATTTTTCAAACCTATTAACCCTTTCCCCGCATTCTGCAGGGCGAGGTCCTAAAAACAAACAAAGATTCAGCTCTCCCTTCTATCTGCCATGCCTACCGGCAGGCAGGTCAGGAAGAGGTGGGTTGGGGAAAAATAAGAAGAGCAAGCAATGCGGTAAAATGCTTAAAAACAATATCACACAGATTGACCGCATCAACACATTTTGGGGGATTTCTTTCGATGACTGAACAGTGCTTTTAGGACAACATAGAAAAAATCAAATATTTCTTAGCCAACACGGAGTTTACCCCGCCTTGGCAGAGGACATTTCACTAACCACGGGTTTCAACCACTGGGTGCAACAAACAAAAACAGCAATAAAAGTTTTGGCTCGATTTTTTGCAGGTTCGTTTCGGGAAAGCAAAAAATAGTAACAAAACGTTCAAGTGGAAAAGATAAGCTAAATTTTTTTTACCAAATTTAAACTTGTGCCATAAAAATGTTTGCGTGCGAATGAGCAGACATCGTACTTTTCTTCATATTTTTTGATTCTATGAGAATTTTTTTGTAATTTACCACAAAAATTGGAGAAAACCATGAAAAAACTCATTTTCGTTCTTTTGATTAGTGTTTTTGCGATAAGCAGTTATTCCCAGAAAGTTCATCATCTCGGCGTTAATGTCCCCTGGCGCAGTCAGGAGATCGGGATGAAAATAATCTTTCCGATACTCGATGAACTTGGTGTAAAGTTTTACCGGCACATGATGTATGCTGATGCCGGTTGGATTCACATCGAGCCGCAGGATAATGAATGGCATTTTGAATATTCTGACTCTGCTGCTTTCAATCCTTATGGAATAACGCCGCTATTAACATTGTATCATTGCTGCAATGCCAGCGATTCAATAGGAATTCAGGTACCTTGGCGGGCTTGTTTTAACAATGGTTGTGGTTGGTATTTGAGTGATTCAACTGATTCAAAAGATTATGTCCAGACTGTTGTGAATCGTTACAAAAACGTGACTAAATATTGGGAGATTTCAAATGAGCTTGATGGCAGTCAGCACCGTCCGGAAGGCTTGCCCTCTAATTTTATCGCTACTTTTCTTAAGGTAAATTACCCCTGGATCAAAGCTGCGGATCCTGAGGCAAAAATTATTCAACCCAGTCTTTCAGGAACCTACAGCATGCCGATAGGGGCATATAGTTGGCTTAAGATTATTTTGCTGAATGGCGCAGGCGACTATTTTGATATTCTCGGTTATCACGATTACAACTCTTGGTGGACTTTACCGGCCCATGTGGACTCGATAAAAAAAGCCATGCGGGAATTTAACTGCCCTGAAAAACCATTCTGGATAACTGAATGCAGTATTTCAAGCGATTCCACAACAAATATCACCCCTCGATATTCCTCAATTGACGAACAAGCGGCGGATGTCTGGCGCCGGTCGGCGGTATTGTTTGCTTACGGCGTGACTAAATTCTTTTGGCACCCCTTATGGAGCGGCCCACGCCGTCCCTGGATTGATTTTGGTCTTTTGGACAAAAACGGGAAAAAGAAAAAATCCTTTTACTCCTATCAGCTATTAATTCAAGAAGTGGACACTTTTAAAACGGCTGAAGCTCTCTCTTTTGGAGAAGTGACCAATGATAATGAAAACGGCGGTAATGGTATTTGGGCGGTTAAGTATAATTTTAGTGACGGCAACAGCAAGTGGGTGCTATGGAGCCCGGATAACCAATCCTATACTTTATCCTTGCCACAATACGCACAGGTTGAAGTAACCCAAACGGTGCCCGTATCGATTAGCGCAGACGGAGAACAAGCTACTTTTAGGCGCGATACGCTGCAAGTGGTTAATGGAAAACTAACCTTTCAATTAAATGAATTCCCGATTTTGGTTAAAGGATTATCATCAACGGATATTCGTGAGAATCTCAGCTTGCCGCAAATGTTCAAGCTTTGCCAAAACTATCCGAATCCGTTCAACCCTGCAACAAACATTAATTTTACTATTGCTGCCAACAGCAATGTGAGATTATCCGTTTTTAATTTGCTGGGTCAAAAGGTTGCCACTATTGTAGATAAACCGTTAACTGCGGGTAAATATCATGTTACTTTTAACGGCTCAGGTTTACCAAGCGGAATTTATTACTATAAATTGCAAGCAGGTAATTTTTCCGAAACAAAGGAAATGATTCTCTTGAAATGATTTTATTTTGAGGCAATCATATTTATTGCTGATGAAAATTTAGCGTTCACGGAGTTTCTTCTCCGTGAGCGTTTATTTTAAATGAACGTTCATGGATATAATTTTTAACATGATAGCTGTAAGCCTGCTTTTACCATATTTGCGATTTACATCATTTCTAATTTTGAGAATAAATTTAGCAAAAATAATTAAATAAGCACAACTGCGATTAAGCCTGTTTTTAATGTCTATACACTCTCAACTTAATCCAACTTTTTAATACATTTAAAAAACAGATTCTAGAAAATTTTTAATGGCAGAGATGAAAAAAATATTGAGCCGTTCAAAATAAAATCCGTTGAGTCTATTAAATTCACTACGCGGGAGCAGAGAGAAAAGATAAGAGATTACATCGAATAGCAAATTGATCCCGAATCAATATCCGAAATTTCCAAATCGATTTAACTCCGAGCAGAAATGCAACTTGGAGAAGTATATTAAAAAACTTTTAATAAGAAGTAACAAATTGAAAAAATTACTCGTTTCGTTGATGAGAAATAATAGTTCTTTTCGGCTTTAAGTTTTCTGCTGATTTATTTAATTGGTTCTTGTTTCAACATATAATTATTTTTATTTTTCAAAATATATATATCAATTATAGAATAAGTTCCGCTTACGCAATAGGTATGTTGAAGTTAGCAACATATAAAAGGCACAATATTATGGATAGACTTGAAGCAGAAAAAAAATTAAAACAAATATTTGGTTTTGAAAAGTTCTATGATGAACAATGGGAAACTATTGAAAGACTTTTTGCGGGTGAGCGGGTTTTATTAATTGAAAAAACCGGTTATGGAAAATCTTTATGTTATCAATTTCCGGCGACACAGTTTGATGGTATCACTGTCATATTTTCGCCATTAATTGCATTAATGAGAGACCAAGTTAACGCTTTAAATGAAAAAGGGATAAGTGCAAGATATATTAATTCCGAACAATCAAAGGAGGAAAATAATCAGGTTATTCAAGATGCACTGCATGGAAAAGTGAAAATACTTTACATTGCCCCTGAAAGACAAGAAAACATTGAATGGATTGAAGCAACAAGAAAAATGAATTTATCAATGGTTGTAATTGATGAAGCCCATACAATATCTGTTTGGGGACATGATTTCAGACCAGCTTTCAGAAGGATTATAAATCTAGTTAAGTTGTTGCCGCAGAATTTCCCAGTATTAGCAACTACAGCAACAGCAACGGAAAGAGTTCAAAAAGACATTGAGCAACAAATTTCAGGTAAAATTACCACTATTAGAGGTAGCTTGTTAAGAGAAAATTTTGAATTATACGTAATTAAAGCCAAATCAGAAGATGAAAAACTTGTATGGTTGGCTGAAAATCTACCAAAATTAGAGGGAACAGGGATAATTTATACAGGTACGAGAGTAAATACTGAAATATATTCACGATGGTTTGAATTCTTGGGAATAAATTCTACTGAATATAATGCAGGATTGGATGCAGAAAGTAGAAAAGAAATAGAAAACGGATTGATGTCAAATAAATGGAAAGCCGTTGTTTCCACAAACGCATTAGGAATGGGAATCGACAAATCAGATATCCGTTTCATTATTCATACGCAGATACCTGTTTCACCTATACATTATTATCAAGAAATTGGGAGAGCAGGAAGAGATGGAAAACCTGCAAAACTTATTTTATTTTATAACAATACAAAAGATGAAAATGACATAGAAGAAGATTATAAACTACCAAAATCATTTATTGACGGTGGCAGGCCGAGTTTGAAAAACTATCAAAAAGTCATTACGGTTTTGAAACAAGAGCCACTTGGGGAAAGACAAATAATTAAAGCAACAAACTTGAAACAAACACAAGTTCGGGTTATTAAATCTGATTTAATTGAGCAAGGAATAATAAAAGAAGTATTGTATGGTAGAAGCAAGAAATATGAATATCAATTTGAAGCTCCAGAACTAAATACAAAATCATTTGAGGAGTTAAGAAACCAAAAATTGAAAGAATTGGATTCTATGATTCAATATGTTAATCTTGCAACATCTCGAATGAAATTTTTATGTGATTATCTCGGAGATAACACGCCACATTCATATTTAAACTGTGACAACACAAATTTGTCTAAATATACTATTTCTGTTAAAGGTGAATATAAAGAAAAGTTAAAAGATTTTAGAGAAACTTTTTTCCCGATTTTGAAAGTTGAAAGTAGGAACTCTAATATAGTTAACGGCATTGCAGCCAGTTATTACGGAGTTTCAAGTGTAGGCGCTGCAATCCATAGAAGCAAGTACGAAAGTGGCGGAGACTTCCCTGATTTTCTTTTAAGACTGACTTTAAAAGCTTTCAGAAAACAATATGGTAACGAGAAGTTTGACTACATTTTATATGTACCGCCAACCGAATCAGGTGATTTGGTAAAGAATTTTGCGGTAAAATTATCAAATGTTTTAAAGGTTTCAATTTCACATAATTTAATAAAAGTATCAGAGACAAAACCACAAAAAGTTTTTCAAAACAGTTACCTTAAAAAAGATAATGTTTCCGGTACATTTGATTATCGGAACCCGAATGAAATTACCGGAAAATCTGTTATTTTGTTTGATGATATTTTTGATAGCGGTGCTACAATTAAAGAAATCGGCAAATTATTAACGAAATATGGTGTGGTAAAAATAGCACCTTTGGTTATTGCTAGAACAGTAGTTGGTAATATTTAAAAGGTTTTATTATGAATAATGAATTAGCATATTGGGTTACATTGGCTCACTTGCCCAAAATAAAAACAAGAGTAAAAAATGAAATAATTGTTCGCTTATTTGAACAAGGCAAAACAATAATTGATTTCTTTAATTTTACCGAAAATGAATGGAAAAATAAGTTTGACCTATCAGCAATAGATATTTCCATTATTAAATCAAGCATTGCCGACCTTCCGAATAATTCTTTTCTTGTAGAGAGTTTGTTGGAACAAGGTTATAAGATTTTAACAATCACGTCACATGAATATTCCCCTGTATTAAAAAAGAACCTTGGAAGGTCTTATGCACCCCCGGTTTTATATACGAAAGGAAACCTTCAATTACTCAAAGAAGATTCTATTGCAATTGTTGGTTCCAGGAAAGCAAATGAAACATCTCTTGTATTTACTGATAATATTGCAAAAAATGCTTCAGTAAATTACAAAGTGGTTGTAAGCGGATTTGCAAAAGGAGTTGATAAACAAGCTCTTGATTCTGCTTTAAAATATAAAGGTCATAGTATTATTGTATTACCGCAGGGTATTACCACTTTTAAGTCTGGATTTAAAAAATATTACAAACAGATAATTGAAGGGGATGTTTTGGTGTTAAGTACATTTCATCCCAAAGCTATCTGGAGTGTTCAATTGGCAATGGCCAGAAATCCAATTATTTATGGATTAGCTAAGGAAATCTATGTCGCAGAATCGAGTAAAAAAGGAGGAACCTGGTCCGGTGTTATTGATGGGTTGCGTAAAAAAAGGATAATTTATGTACGGAAACCGAATTTAAATGAAAATAACGCAAATAATTTACTCATTCAAAAAGGGGCAAAACCAGTTGATATTTACGGAAATATTATTGAGCATCAGACAATCAATGAAGAAAGCAAAAGTATAGTGAGTGAAACAGACTTAAACTATAATGAAATTGAAAACAAAATATTAGATTTATTAAAAAAAGGTGTTTATTCTTCAAAAGACATAGTTAAAAAATTAAGAATTGAATGGAGTCCAAGAAAAGTAACAAACTTTTTAAAAAACCAAAAAGATATAATTAAAATTTATAAAAAACCTTTGAGGTTTACACATAATAGCAGACAAACAAATGAAGAACAAGCAAGTTTGTTTGATTTTAATAAGAATGAATAAATATAGTACGGTGGTTAACATTATAGTGAATAGCGCCCTGTCAGGATGTTACGGCACAATATACTAAACCGTTAGTAGCAAGTTTATGATGGAGTTAATAGGACAACTAAATAAACGTTTAAAAAAAAGACCTAATATTTATAATATAGAGCTGCTTGAAAAGTTTTATAAACTTCTCGACAACTAAGAAATTTTCTTTGTAAATCCTGATAAGTGCTAAGACCCTCTTGAAAATCTAATCTTTAATGCAAAAGTTTTAATGAAGGGCAAGCCATTTAAAAATCCAGTTAAAAAATACATTTTTGCTCAATGCTGGAGCTTGTATCGGTCTCCTTCTTTCGGGCGGTGCTCTGTTGTATTACAAGAAACAAGGAAAAAGTTCAAAGTAAAAAGTGAAAAGTTAATGATAGTATTTTGTGGTTTTTGTTTTGGAATGTTTTTTTCATTTTTAACCTCAACTATGTTAAATTGAAAGAAAGAGGTTTTTTTATTGTTTCTGTATTATCCCTCTTTTTTCTTTGAGTTAAAAATAAATTTAATATTATTTCAGACTGTAATATAA
>WFQV01000463.1 GCA_015486905.1 Melioribacteraceae bacterium
CATCATGAAAATCAGCGTCAAATTACTCGTCATTCATTCAGTCTTAGTTTAGAGGTTTAGTTCGCCTTCGGCGGTTTAGAAGTTTAGAGGTTCAATGGGACAAAGGGATGAGTGGATGATTGGATGATTGGATGGGTGGATATCAGATAACAGCAAATTTTTACTTTTTAATTTTGACTTTCTAATTTTTAATTGTCCAATCTGCGAAAATCATAATTTTTCATGAAAATCAGCGTCCCATTCCCTCCGTGAAAATCCCGCAACAATCCGTGTCATCCGTGTTCTATCCAATCTGCGTCCTATCAATAGTCAATCGTAATTCGATTGTTCTTGGTGCTTAGTTCTTGGTTGAATAAAATTCGTGCATTCGTGGCTATTCCGGAGGCTGGTAACCGATCGCTGAACTCTGCTAACTTAAGACTCGTCACTTAAGACTCGTCAATCAAAATTCATTCGGTCTTAGTTTAGAGGTTCAAAGGTACAAAGGTGCAGAGGCATGATTGGATTGAATGAATGGATTGTCCGCCTTCCCTGCAAAATGCGGGATGAAGAAGGGTTCCTTGTTTCTTCTTTCCGATTTTTATTTTGACACAAAATATACTTTTGTACTGTGCTTATACTACATATTCTAACACGTGAAAATTTTATCATTGACTTAAAAAGCAATTAATATTAAATTTGAAGCCTTGAAAAAAAAATAAAGGTAGAAATGGCACATCATAAGTCAGCAAAAAAAAGAATTAGACAGAATGAAAAAAGAAGATTGAGAAATCAAGCTTCGAGGTCAAAGATTAACACATTAAGCAAGAAGGTTCTTAAAGCGGAGAACAAGGACGAAGCTGCGGAACTTTTGAAAGGAGCGGTTTCATTTATTGACAAGACGGTTAGCAAAGGTATGTTACCAAGGAATACCGCCGCGAGGAAAAAGTCAAAACTTACTCGTTACGTAAATAGTCTTGAGAGCTAATTAAAAAAGAAATTTAATTAAAGCGGCATTTTCAAGGTGCCGCTTTTTTATTTTAAATTGCCATTCTCTATTTTGAGTTTTAACTCATCGAGTGTTTTTTTCAATTCTTCGGCGGACAAAGTTTTCTTTAATGTAACCGGCGGAGCAATTCTCTCTTTACAATTTTTTAATTCGCACATTTCACACGTATCGTTTACTTCGACACGCCGGATTCTCGGGTCGTCCCAAAATTTTACCGTCTTCTTGAATATATCGGAGGTGTAAAATCCAATCGTTACGCTGTAAATTTCATCGGGGACAAGTATTCTCCTTTTCCCGATTGAGATATTAAAAAAGCAATCGTCGGAATTAACAAACCGTGAGCGAAGAGCATCTACAATGTAATTATAATATTCATTATTGTGTTTGATTTCGTTTTCAAGTTTTTCCATTACCTTAATCGATACCCAGCGCCGGCAGTAATGTTCCGAAGTTTTGTAGCCGCCTGGATTTCGCCTGATGTTTAATCTCAATTCTTTGGAAAGGGAATATTTATCCGCATCTAATTTTTTGTTGAATCTTAGAAAGAAAAATTGATTTAGTCCGAACTTTTTTGCAAGAAGATTTGTAGTCCTCTGGAAAAACATTTCCGGTGTTGTGCCGTATTTTATTAGGAGATTATTCAAATAATTCGGCTGCCATTTGCTTAGAGAGAAAAACTTTTTCAAGTCTTTAATTAATGCGTTGTCGGGAATTAACAATGCGTTGGCAAAATAAGAAGCATGAAAATTATTCAGCAATTGGTCGAAAGTTTCTACTGCCAAAGTTGAATGAATAAAACTTCTGTCGGTAATGTTCAAATAGTTGTAAGCCAATTCCCGCCCGACAATAAAAGCCTTTTGTGCGTCGGTTAACTTTGAATTCAAAAGGAGTGTTTTGGATTTCCCGTTAAAAACCACACCGCGCAGAGCCTGAAGGGAAGAATATTTATTAAGAATGTTCTCGTCAATTTTGTAATGAAATTTTGATTTTAAAACTTCCGATAAGTTGGTAAACTCTACAGGCGGACTGCGGCGTATTTTAAATTTACGTGCAAATTCCTTAGCGGCATTTTCCAAATCGGGAAAATAATTTTCGTGGAACTCCTTGTAAGTCTGCAGTGCCGTACGACTAAAGTTGTTTTGCGCCGCTTCCGATTCCCGCGCCATCTCAATGATGGTAGCTACCAAAGCGCTTAACTGCATTGGTGCTGCTGAAAGGGAGGAGATTAATTTGTTAACGTCAATGCCGTAATGGTCTAAGGGTAAAATTTTCAGAAGATTGGATTCCAACAATTCCCCTATCGGCGCAAGCTGTTTTGTTAATTTTAACGAAACAAGTTTATCGTAAGTTATTCCGAGTGTTTCCGAAAGGGCGGAAATTTTTTCGGCTTTGGGGTACTTCTTACCGCTTTCAATTTCGTTTAAATAAGAGACAGACAAACCGCTTTTATTTGCTAATTCCGAAAGTGACAGCCCTTTGCTCTGCCGCAACTGCCGCAGCTTAAGTCCTAATATTAGCTTAATGTGTTCGTTCGAAAATTTCATTGTTTACAAAAATATCAATAATTTGTTTTTAAATAAAGTAAAAATATCTCAAAAAGCAAAAATTCTTTATTAGCGAAATTTCGCTTGCAATTTAAAATCTAAAAAACTATTTTTGTAAGTAATTTGAGAAAATAAATTAGTCACAAATGGAAAGACTGACAATGGAGCTAAAAGTTTTAAAAAACCGCTTGTTTGACATTCCTAAGTACCAACTGCAAAATCACCCGCGAAAAGATGCACTTTGCGATAAAAAAGGCGGAGGAGAAGGGTGGCGCAAATATTCCACGGAGCAAATAATTGAAACTGCGGATAAAGTTAGCCTCGGGTTATTAAAAAAAGGTTACGGTCCCAAAGATAAAATTGCCATTATTTCTTACAACAGAACGGAATGGACTTTTACGGATTTAGGCATCTTGCAAATCGGCGCGGTTGACGTACCAATGTACCCTAATATGAGCGAAGAGAACTACCGCTACATTTTTAACGATGCACAAGTAAAAGCCGTGTTCGTTGAGAATGGGGATGTTTACAAAAAAGTTGCAAATGTTATGCCCGATTGCCCGACGGTTCAGGAAGTTTTTTCTTACGACGAAGTTGAAGGCATTTCTCTTTGGAGTGAAGTAACCGATGCGGCGGACGAATCCATACGTCCCAAATTGGAAAGGATTGAAGATTCGATTGACACACAGGATCTAGCCACCGTTATTTACACTTCGGGCACAACGGGCGAACCTAAAGGAGTAATGCTTACTCATTACAATATCCTTTCCGACGTTGTAATGGTAAGCAACGTTGAACCTCACAGCAAAGATGATAGGATGCTAAGTTTTCTCCCTGTTTGTCACATATTCGAACGCACCGCAATTTATTTTTATATGTACGTTGGCGGCAGTGTTTATTTCGCCGAGAGTATTGAAAAAATTGCCGACAACATTAAGGAAGTTCATCCGAATTATTTTACTACTGTCCCACGTGTGATGGAAAAAATATTCGACAAAATAATGGAAGTGGGACGCGAGCTTACAGGTATCAAGAAAATGATTTTCGGCTGGGCTGTAGTTCTCGGCAACCAATTCCATCCCAAAGGGGAAAACAGCGCTTGGTACAATTTCAAACTGGCGATTGCGAGAAAGCTTGTATTCTCGAAATGGCAGGAAGCCTTGGGCGGAGAAATAAAAGGGATAATCAGCGGTGCCGCAGCTTTACAACCCCGATTGGGTAGAATTTTCAATGCCGCCGGTCTGCCTACCAAATCAGGTTACGGATTAACGGAAACTTCTCCTGTACTTGCCTGCAATCGTTTTACCAAAGGCGATTGGTACATCGGAACAGTAGGACTTCCCTTGGAAGAAGTTCAAATTAAAATCGACGAAGAAATGGGAGAGATTTTAGCAAAAGGGCCTAACATTACCAAGGGCTATTACAACCGTCCCGAGGATACTAAAAAAGCAATTGACGAAGAAGGCTGGTTTCACACGGGCGATATCGGCGAGTGGGTGGAAGGGCGCTTCTTAAAAATAACCGACAGAGTAAAAGAGGTTTTCAAAACCTCCGGCGGAAAGTTTGTTGCACCCCTTCCTATTGAAAACAAAATGAAGGAATCCTATTTCATTGAAAACATAATGGTGGTTGGGGAGAACAGAAGATTCGTCTCGGCTTTAATTGTTCCTAATTTCGAGTTCATTAAAAAATGGTGCAAGAAAAAATGCATCGAACTCAAAACATTTGGCGATATGATTAAATCAGAGGTTCTTAAAAAAAGAATTTGGGAAGACATTGACAAATACAATCAACATTTTGGTAAAATACAACAAATTAAAAAATTTGTTTTGGTCCCCGATGAATGGAGCGTTGAAACCGGGGAATTAACTCCCACGTTGAAATTAAAACGCAGAATAATTTTGAAAAAATACGCAGACGTAATCGAAGATATTTACGCAGACACTAATTTGGAAACACATTACAAATAATTAAAGAACAGCTATGAAAAGAATAATTAATGAAGTTGCAGTATTGGGTTCGGGAGTAATGGGCTCGCGGATTGCCTTGCATTTTGCCAACATTGGCTGTAAGGTTTATCTGCTGGACATAGTCCCGCGCGAGCTTACCGAAGCCGAAAAGAAGAAAGGGCTTACTCTTGAAGACAAAGCCGTTAGAAACAGAATTGTGAACGACAATTTAAAAAACGTTTTGAAAGCAAAACCTTCGCCGGTTTACCACAAATCGATTGCCTCACGCATTGTGCCGGGGAATTTCGAAGACAATATGGATTACCTCTCCAATGTTGATTGGATTATTGAAGCGGTAGTTGAAAATTTGGAAATTAAAAAGCAAGTTTTCGATAAGGTGGAAAATTACCGCAAGCCAGGAATAATTGTAACAACGAATACCTCCGGTATCCCGATTCATTTAATGTTGGAAGGTAGAAGTGAAGATTTTCGCAAAAATTTCTGCGGCGCGCATTTCTTTAATCCGCCGAGATATTTACAATTGTTGGAAATAATTCCCTCACCGGAAACTTCTCAGGAGATAATTGATTTTCTAATGCATTACGGCGATCTGTATCTCGGTAAAACAACGGTGCTTTGTAAGGACACACCCGCTTTCATTGCAAACAGAATAGGCGTTTACAGCATTATGTCCGTCTTTAAATTAATGCAAGAAGTGGGGCTTTCGATTAAGGAGGTTGACACTCTAACCGGTCCTTTGACCGGCAAACCGAAATCGGCTACATTCAGAACAGCAGACGTTGTAGGGATTGACACTCTCGTTAAAGTGGCAAGCAATATTTACAAGGACTGCCCCGACGACGAGGAGCGGGAATTGTTTTCAATCCCGGACTACGTTAATAAGTTGGTCGAGAATAATTGGCTCGGGGACAAAACGGGTCAAGGGTTTTACAAAAAGACAAAAGACGAACAAGGCAAAAGAGTTATTCTGGAATTAAATACCGAAACATTGGAATACCAGCCGAGCCGTAAAGCAAAATTTGCTTCGGTAACCGCAGCAAAGCCTATTGACGACTTGAAAGAAAGGTTAAAGGTTCTTCACGCGGCAAAAGACAAAGCAGGAGATTTCATGCGCAAGTTGTCCTTCGGTGTTTTCCGTTATTCATCGAACAGAATTCCCGAAATCACCGATGAGCTTTACAAAATTGACGACGGAATGCGTGCAGGCTTCGGTTGGAAATTAGGACCGTTCGAAATGTGGGACGCCCTCGGCGTTGAACGAACGGTTAAAACAATGGAAGAAATGAACATTGCACCTGCAGCGTGGGTTAAAGAAATGCTCGCAAAAGGATTTAATTCTTTCTACAAAGTTGAAAACGGAAGAAGGAAATTTTACGATATTCCTACAGCCGATTACAAAGAAATCCCGGGCACGAAAGACTTTATCATTTTGGATAATTACAGAGCTAACAAACCGGTCTGGAAAAACGTAGGCGCTACTTTACACGACATTGGCGACGGAATCGTTGATCTGGAATTCCACACAAAGATGAACTCAATCGGCTCGGAAGTTTTGGAAGCCGTTAACAAATCAATTGAAATTGCAGAGAAAGATTTCAGAGGTTTGGTTATTGCCAATAACGGCGAGCATTTTTCCGCAGGTGCAAATCTTGCTACTATGTTTATGCTTGCTACGGAACAGGAATACGAGGAGCTCGATTTTGCCGTTCGGCAATTTCAAAATACTACGATGCATGTCCGTTATTCTTCCATTCCGGTTGTTGTAGCACCTCACAATTTAACTTTGGGCGGAGGATGTGAAATGACCCTCCACGCCGATAAAGTAAACGCCTCGGCGGAGACATACATAGGATTGGTGGAAGTTGGGGTCGGAATTATTCCCGCCGGCGGAGGAACGAAAGAGATGACCATGCGCGCTTCCGATACTTACGTGGAAGGTGGAATTGAACTGCCCGAATTACAAAGAAGATTTCTTAATATTGCAATGGCTAAGGTTTCTACCTCCGCTCGGGAAGCATTCGATCTCGGCGTTTTCATTAACGGCAGGGACTCATATTCGGTTAATCCTAATCGTGTAATTACCGACGCAAAACGTGCGGCAATAGATTTGGCGGAGAGGGGTTACACAAAACCCACTCCGCGAGAGGATATTAAAGTCCTCGGCCGTTCGGCGCTTGCGGCGCTCTTGCTCGGTGCTTATTCGTTTAAGCTGGGTAATTACATCTCAGAGCATGATAAGAAGATAGCCGAAAAACTTGCTTACGTAATGTGTGGCGGAGATTTAAGCGAAGGCACTCTCGTTTCCGAACAGTATTTATTGGATTTGGAACGTGAGACTTTCCTTAGCCTTATCGGCGAAAGAAAAACTTTGGAAAGGATACAAAGTATTTTAACTACGGGTAAACCGTTAAGAAATTAATGAGTTTTTGAAAAAATAAAAAGAAGAAAAGTTATGAGAGAAGCTTATATTGTTGCAGGATATCGTACGGCGGTCGGAAAGGCAAAAAAAGGCGTCTTTAGATTTTACCGCACGGACGATTTGGCAGCGGATGTAATTAAACATCTGGTAAAATCCGTACCGGAATTAGATCCGCACAGAATTGATGATGTAATCGTGGGTAATGCTTTCCCCGAAGCCGAACAAGGGCTTCAGGTTGGAAGGATGATTGCACTTGAAGCATTGTCGATTGATATCCCGGGTTCAACTGTAAATCGTTTCTGCGCTTCCGGTATTGACACTATTTCAATAGCAGTATCGAGAATCCGCAGCGGAATGATGGATTGCATTATTGCCGGTGGAGCGGAGTCAATGACGTTAGTCCCGATGACCGGCTGGAAACTTGCGCCCAATTACGAAGTTGCAGTCGAGCATCCCGAATACTATTTGGGAATGGGGTTGACTGCCGAAGAAGTGGCAAAAGATTACAATATTTCCCGCGAAGATCAAGACGAATTTTCTTACCATTCCCACATGAAGGCAATAAATGCAATTAAGAACGGTTACTTTAAAGACCAAATTGTTCCCGTTGAAGTTAAGCAAGTCTATTACGAAAACGGGAAGAAAAAAGAAAGAACTTACGTCGTTGACACGGACGAAGGTCCACGCGCTAATACCTCTTTAGAGGTTTTGGCTAAACTGAAGCCGGTTTTTGCACAGGGAGGAACCGTAACAGCGGGCAATTCATCGCAGATGTCCGATGGTGCGGCGTTTGTGCTGGTAATGTCCGAAGACATGGTTAAGGAATTAAATTTAACCCCTATCGCAAGAATGGTTTCTTATGCGGTAGCCGGCGTTGACCCCAGGGTAATGGGTACGGGACCTATTGCTGCCGTACCGAAAGCTCTAAAGCGTGCCGGAATGTCTCTTAACGATATGGATTTAATTGAATTAAACGAGGCTTTCGCTTCGCAATCGCTCGCCGTAATTCGTACTCTTGATTTGAACACCGAAATACTAAACGTTAACGGAGGCGCAATTGCTTTAGGTCACCCCTTGGGATGCACCGGCGCAAAACTTACCGTGCAAATTCTTAACGAACTGCGCAGAAGAAACAAAAAATACGGAATGGTTACCGCATGCGTCGGCGGCGGACAAGGCGTAGCAGGAATTTACGAATTGTTGAATTAAAAAATAAATTGTAGGCAAAATTATGTCAGATGAGAAAAAAGAAGTATTAAAAGGCGGTGAATTTTTAACCAAACCGACCGACCCCGAAAGCGTTTTTACGCCGGATGATATTAACGAAGAACAAAAGATGATGGCGGAAACTATCTCCGACTTCATCGAAAAAGAGATTTGGCCGAATTTAGACGCTATCGACAATCACGAGCCGGGCTTGTTGGTTAAACTTCTCAAGCAAGCGGGAGAACTGGGACTGCTCGGAACTTTCGTGCCAGAAGAATACGGAGGACTTGGCGAGGACTTCGACACGAACACACTTATTTCAATGGCAATGGGACCCAGTTATTCTTACGGTGTTGCCTTTGCCGCGCACACCGGCATCGGTACTTTACCTATTCTTTATTACGGTACTGAAGAACAAAAGCAAAAATACTTGCCAAAACTTGCTTCCGGCGAGATGCTCTCGGCTTACTGTTTAACCGAACCCACTTCCGGTTCGGACGCCCTTTCGGCTAAAACTACGGCCACTCTTTCCGAAGACGGGAATTATTACATCCTAAACGGTCAGAAAATGTGGATTACCAACGGCGGCTTTGCCGACATCCTAATTACATTTGCCCAAGTTGACGGCGACAAATTTACATGCTTTATTATTCCCACCGATTCCGAAGGCTTTACACGTGGCGAAGAAGAAGATAAAATGGGAATTAAAGGTTCTTCGACACGCGCGCTTTTCCTCGACAACGTCAAAGTTCCGAAGGAAAACATTCTCGGTGAAATTGGTAAAGGGCATTACGTTGCGTTTAACATTTTGAACATCGGCAGATTCAAACTCGGCGCAATGACCACCGGTGGTGCAAAGAGTTTTATTACCATCGCCGTTAAATATGCCAATCAAAGGAAACAGTTTGGCAAGTACATTTCAAATTTCGGCGCAATTAAACACAAATTAGCAGAAATGGCAATCAAAACTTTCGTTTCCGAATCCGCCACAATGAGAATAAGCGGTTTGATAGATCAAATGATAAACGAACTGATGGCTGAAGGCGTAAGTTACAGCGATGCTTTAATTAAAGCCGCTGAAGAGTATGCAATAGAATCTTCGATAATGAAAGTTTTCGGTTCGGAAGTGTTGGATTACGTGGTTGACGAAGTCGTGCAAGTCCACGGCGGCTACGGCTATTCGGAAGAATACCCCGCCGCACGTGCTTACCGCGACAGCAGAATTAACCGCATATTCGAAGGTACAAACGAAATTAACAGATTGCTCGTTGTCGATATGCTCGTTAAACGCTCAATGAAAGGAAGAATCGATTTGATGGGACCTGCCTTGGCGGTTCAAAAAGATTTAATGTCAATTCCTTCCTTCGGTGAGGAAGAGGAAGGTCTGCTGGTTAAAGAGCTCAATGCAATTGAGCAGGCAAAGAAAGCAATATTAATGATTGCCGGTTCGGCTGTTCAAAAATTCATGCAAAATCTTCGTGACGAGCAGGAGATAATAATGAATATTACCGATATGGCAATTCAAGTCTTTACTGCAGAATCCGCTATATTGAGAACACTCAAAGTCGCAAATTCCAAAGGGGAAGAAGCAGCTAAATATTTCGCTGAGATGACTAAAGTTTATGTGAGCGATGCATTAGAGAAAGTTAACATTTACGGCAAACATGCTGTTGCGGCTTTTGCCGAAGGGGACGAGTTAAAACTCTTACAATTAGGTCTTAAGAGATACACCAAACTCGACCCTGTTAATACTATTAAATTACGCCGCAGCATTGCAAATAAGATGATAGAAGAAGATAAATACTGCTTCTAAACCTTTTTTCACAGAGCACTCCTTATAGCTCTTCCTCTTCTAATTTTGAGAGAGGAAGAGTTTTTTTATTATCTTCTGCCGGAAACAGCAACACTACAATTCACTTGCGGCTATTGTACCACGCAGAGAGCGCAAAGAAGTCAGTCTTAAGTGACGAGTCTTAAGTCGTAAGTTACCAGCCTCCGGAAAAGCCACGAATGCACGAATGAATTAGCTAAGATTTGTAGAGCGGATTGGTTTCCGACCCAGTAGGTTGGTTGGGGGGGGAGGGTACAATCTGCAAAAAAAACATATTTTTCCACGCAAAGAGCGCAAAGGAATGTCACAAAGAGCGCAAAGTCAGTTTTAAATAACCAGCCTCTGGAATAGCC
>WFQV01000464.1 GCA_015486905.1 Melioribacteraceae bacterium
TTAGAAGTTAGAATTTAGAAGTTAGAATTTTGAAAAAATATGCTTTACTAATTTCTAATTTTATATTATGTTTAGATATTTTTATAATGCAAAATTTCCAGACAAAAAAACAAGGATTTAAGCTGTAATACTCTAACGCAGCAAAGCCGGCAAACAATTTACAAATTTTAATTATTACAGAAAGTTTAAAATATTTTAACAAAAAAAACGAAGATTTGATTGAGGATACTATTTATCCAATGCTTCCGTTTTAGCAAGATTTACTTGAACCCCTTCAGGGTTCTTTTCCCCTTTGTTAATTCTTTGCTCTACAAACATTGAACCGCTTCGAGGTTCTCAGAGGCACGCATTACGACCCCAAAGAGTTTACCCCGCATAATGCGGGGGAATGCGGGCAACCCCATCATCCATGCATCCACTCATCCAATCATCCATTTATGCAAGGTTCTCGATTTGACAATAATAAACCTAATTCCTTGCGTCTTACCTCTTGCTTGTCACGACGTAGTCAAGCGAAGCGCAGACGAAGGCGGACTTGTCACGACGTAGTCAAGCGAAGCGCAGACGAAGGCGGGCGTCTCACATTTGACCATTTCTCATTTCTGGTTTCTTCTTTCTAATTTTTTTTATCTTGACATTTTAATAAATCATTATTATATTTATTGCACAATTTTGCAATAATACAATAGCGAAAGGATTCAAATGAAAAATAGACATAGAGGCGGTGGCAGGATGATGGGGGGCGGTCCGATGATGGACCCCCGGAGTCGTTTTTTTATGGCTTTTGCCAACGACTCGCGAATTAGAATAATCGAAGCTTTGAAAGACGGCGAAAAAAGTTCTGCAGAGTTAATAGCTTTACTTGGTTTGGACCCTTCTGTTGTTTCGCGTCATCTTATGCTGCTTAGAAACGTCGGCATTGTTTACGCACGCAAAGAAGGTGTGACGATGTACTTTAATCTTGCGGACAAAAGAGTACTGAAATTAATAGACCTTGCAACTGAAATTACGAAGGATTGGTATTTAAATTTTCAAGATTTTTTCATGTAGAAAAGGAGCAAAAAATGAAAGTAGCTATAGTTACAAACGACGGTCGTACGGTTAGCCAACATTTCGGGAGATCGCGTTACTATAAAGTTTACCACGTCGAAGAAGGACAAATCAAGGATGTGGAAATGCGTCAGAGAGGGACGGGGCATTATGCCGGTGGAAATGCCGGCGAAAATTCAAATGATAACCATAACAACTTTGATGACCAAGGCAGGCACGGTTTCGGTGCCGATGCAATGAATCGGCACGATTCAATGGCAATGGAAATTTCCGATTGTGATGCTTTGATTGCCGGAGGGATGGGAACGGGAGCTTACCAAAGTTTTAAATCCGTTGGGCTCGATGTTGTTTTAACAGACAAGTTTGATTCCGACGAGGCGGCAATTGCTTACGCTAAAGGTGAATTGGATAATCTTTATCGTGAAAGGACAGACTAATTAACATAGCGGGATACTCCGCCTTTTTTTTGAAATAATTATTGCACTATTGCGCAATAGCATAGTAGTTAAATAAATAACAAATAAAAAAGGAGGTTAAAATGTTCGGATTTGGATATGGACGCGGCTGGGGCTTCGGAAGAGGAGCCGGATACGGGCGCGGCGGAGGCTTCGGCAACGGCTGGGGTTACGGACGCCGTTATTGGGATGATTTCGCCGGCTATCCCCCTTACGGAGATGAGAAGGAATGGTTGACGAGATACCTTGACCGTTTGGAAGTTTACCAACGAGATATTCAAGCGGAAATTGGTTCCGTAAGGAAAAGAATCTCGGAACTTGAAAAATAGCCCTTGTATCATTGGGGGAAGAGTTTGTTCTTCCCCCTTCTATTTAATGAAATTTTTTGTGCTTAGCTTCGAGTGAAATAAATGAACGAAATTACAGATAAGCAAAACCGTCCTAACCTTTTCCAAATGGGAGCGGCGTTTTTTAAGATTGGTTTAACCGCTTACGGGATGGCAATTTTACAGCAAATTAAAGCGCTGATCATCGGGCAGAAGTGGTTAACCCGCGACGAAGTTGACGAGGGACTGGCAATGGTTCAACTTTACCCGGGACCAATTATGTTCAACTTGGCAACTTATTCCGCTTACCGCACACGAGGATTCGGAGGTTCCGTAATTGCTACGTTTATGTTCATTCTCCCTTCGTATCTTCTGATGCTATTTCTTTCATGGCTTTACTTTGCTTACGGTTCCGTTAGCTGGGTACACCCTGTATTTATTGCGCTTGAAGCAATGGTGGTTGGAATAATAGCCCATGTTTTCATCGACTTTGCCAACCGTTACACAAAAACATTTAAAAGTGCTTCCATTGCCGGATCGGCTTTCCTGCTGATGTTGTTTAAAGTACAGGCTTTTATTATTGTGGGGCTGGCAATTGTGTTGGGAATATTATTAAATTGGAACGAGCTGGATGGTGGCAATCCTGCCGATTCATCGAAAATATTAGTGCCGGGTCCTTTTAAGAATAGAGTTTTGGGGATTTTGGTTACGGTATTAATTCTCATAATTTTATTGGCAGCGGGATTCCTTTCGGGGCAGGGGGGATTAACTCTCTCGATGTTCAAAATTGGAGCGGTTGCTTTCGGAAACGGCAACACAATTATGCCTTTGCTTCAGCAGGAGGCGGTTATTTCTCATCATTGGCTTACAATGAAACAATTTGCCGACGGAATTGGCTTCGGGCAAATAACACCAGGACCGTTTTTAATTACTTCCACATTTATTGGTTACAAGGTTGGCGGGCTTGCAGGAAGTGCATTGGCAACCCTCGGAATGTTTTATCCTTCTTTCATTTACACTTTAATAATGACGGAAATTTACGGTAAAATTAAACATCTTAAAACCGTGCGCACAGCTCTTAACGGACTTCTTGCAAGTTTTACCGGAATGCTTCTTTTTGTATTGCTCAGCATCGGGCAAATAAGCCTTACCAAACCAACGGCTTACATTTGGGCTGTGTTTGCTTTCATCCTTGTACGGTATCTTAAAACCAACATTTTAGTGATTTTTGTTATCGGTCTGCTGGCAATAATACCGTTGATTTTCCTGAACTTAGTTTAATTTGAATTGATTGACGGATAGTTTAAGAGTTAAGCTACGCCTAATTCAATCTTGTTCCTAATCGTATCGACGGTTTCTTTTAAGTGTTCGTCTTCGTTCATTAGATTGTCAATACTATTGAAAGCATGTATTACCGTCGAGTGGTCCCGCCCGCCAAAATGCAATCCGATGGTTTTTAACGATGAGCGGGTAAGTTTCTTTGAAAGGTACATTGCCACCTGACGTGCCATTACCACTTCCTTCCTGCGGTTTTTTTCACGTACTTTGTTCTCTTCAACCCCGAAGGATTCGCAGACAATCTTGGTAATGTACTCAATTGAAATATTTGTTTCCCTGCTTGTTGAAATTTCACGAACAGTTTTTTTGGCAAGTTCAAGGTTTATTTCCTTCGAGTTCAAAGACGAATTTGCAAGGAGTTTAATAAGACACCCTTCTAACTCACGAATATTTGAAGTAATGTTGTGCGCAATATATTCGAGTATTTCGTTGGATATTTCTATTCCGTAACTTTCGCTTTTATTTTTTAAAATTGCAATTCGAGTTTCGAAATCGGGTGGTTGAATATCTGCCGTTAGCCCCCATTGAAATCTTGAAATCAACCGTTCGTTTAATCCCAACAAATCCTTCGGCGGCTTATCGCTGGAAAGGACAATCTGTTTGCCTAATTGGTGGAGAGTGTTAAAAATGTGGAAAAACAAATCCTGTGTTTTTTCTTTCCCTATTAGAAACTGAATATCGTCAATGATTAAAACATCCATGCTCTTGTAAAAATTTGAGAAGTCGTTAACCGTATTGTTTTGAATTGCCTCAACAAATTCGACGGTAAAAATATCCGACGATAAATAAACCACCCTCTTCTCGGGAAATTTTTCCAATACACCGTTGCCTATTGCTTGAATCAGATGCGTTTTACCAAGTCCTACTCCGCCGTAAACAAAAAGAGGATTAAAGGAAGTTTCACCCGGATTTTTTGCAATTGCAATTGCCGCGGCACGTGCCAATTGATTACTTTCGCCTTTAATAAAATTGTCGAAATTGTAGCGTGGATTTAAATAGGAATCGAATTCTTTCTCCGGTAAGGATTCGGTTTTCCGCTTCGGTTTCTCTTCTTCAATTGTTTCGGTTATAGGAGGAAAGAGTTCGCCGTCATCGTAAATTACGTAAACCAACTCGGCGTCGTTCCCAATTACTTGTTTAATTGTTTTGGAAATCAGCGTGTTGTAATGCTCTTCAATCCATTCGATAAAAAAACTATTAGGCACTTGGATTTTTAACTTCGTGCCCACCAAACTCAACGGTCTAATCGGAAGGAACCAAGTATTGTAAGCAATAAAGGGAATATTGTCCTTAATAATCGAGAGGCATTCTTTCCAAATTTCTTTAGGAGAAGAAGTCTCTTTTCCTTTCTCTTCGGTTGACCGCATTGTTAAGTTATCCACAATTAAAATATCCGAAAAAAGTTAAAAATCACACAAAATAAAAGAATTCTCAAATTTTGACAATTAGTTGTTCACAATTTATTAACATTAAGAAATAGCCATTAACTTCTTTTTATTTAACAAGTTACAAGCATCGACTAAAGTAAACGAACAAAGTTTTATGTTTGTAAAGGTTAATAACTTTTGTGGAAAATTTCGTGAAACGTTTCACAATTCCAAGTTATCCACAAGTTATTAACACTCCGTTACTCTCCTAAATTCACTTCAATAATACGTTTAAAAATCGTTCCGTGCAAATATTTTTTCAAAGAAAATTCTATCTCTTTTGTTTACAACGGTTTAAAAATTATTTAATTTTTCCGTGTTAGTAAACGTTAGAAATAGAACCGAAGGAGGAAAAAATGGGAAAGCAAAAACTAAACAAACCGATTGTCAAATGGTTATTTTTAAATCAACAAAAAAATTAACATATTAGCACTTCGGAATTTATTTAGAAGTTAAATTCTTCTGATTCATTCTTCCGGATTATTAATTTTACGAAGAAATAGGCGTTTAATGAAAATAGTAATTACAGGCGGTGCGGGGTTCATTGGAAGTCATATTGCCGAGTATTGGTCCGGCAAAGCCGAAGTAACGGTCATTGACAATCTCAGAACCGGCTACGCGGAAAATTTAAAACATTTGCCGGATGTAAATTTTGTGCAGGGTGACATTCGCGACAAATACTTGGTTGATGAAATCGTTAATGACGCGAAATACGTTTTTAACCTTGCAGCGTTGGTTTCCGTACCGGAATCAATTCTAAAGCCGGAAGAGACAATAGAAATAAACGTGAAAGGTTTAGTAAACATTTTAGAGGCGGCAAAAAAATACGGAGTGGAAAAAATTGTACATTCCTCCTCAGCGGCAATTTACGGGGATGACCCCCGTCAGCCGAAGCGGACGGATATGCTTCCCGTTCCGAAAACCCCTTACGGAATAACAAAACTTGACGGCGAATATTGGTGCAATTTCTACTCCGACGAATTCGGATTAAAAACAACCTCTCTGCGTTACTTCAATGTTTACGGTCCTCGTCAGGACCCGCAAAGCCAATACGCAGCGGCAATTCCCATTTTTATCAGCAGGGCAATTAAGAACGGAAAGATTATTATTTACGGCGATGGCAGTCAGACAAGAGATTTTGTTTACGTTAAGGATGTTGTTAAGGCGAACGTATTGGCAGCGGAGTCGAATCTTCCCAAAGGTGTTTTTAATATTGCTACCGGGCACTCGGTTTCAATATTGGAGCTTGCCGAAAAAATAATCGACATTACCGGCTCGTCAAGCGAGGTGGAATTTGCCGATGAACGTCCCGGGGATATTAAGCACAGTTCGGCTGATATTTCGGAAACAATAAAAGCGTTGGAATACAAGCCGGCATTCAACTTTGAAGAAGGGCTGAAAAACACTGTTGAATTTTTTAAGAGGAAATACGAAAATGAATAAAGTTGTAATTGTTTTTACCGGCGGAACATTCTCAATGAAAATTGACCCAGAGACCGGCGATGCCGTTCCTTATTTCCACGGTGAAGAACTTTTGGAAATGATTCCCGAAGCAGGGGGGCTGGCGGAAATTGAGATTTTTAATTTTGGAAATTTTCCGGGGCCCCACATGACGCCTGCGAGAATGTTCGACCTTTCAAAAAAAATCAAAGAGATAGTAAACAGAGAAGACGTGAACGGGGTTGTGGTTACTCATGGTACGGACACTCTTGAAGAAACAGCTTACTTCCTCGATTTGACCGTTAACACCGAAAAGCCGATTGTAGTAATAGGTGCAATGAAAACAAGCTCCGAGCCGGATTGGGACGGACCGCGAAATTTAATCGACGCAATTCACATCTGCAACAACCCGAACAGTCGTGGGATGGGTGTTCTGGTTTGTTTAAACGGAGAAATAAATGCTGCGAGTGAAGTTACAAAGACACACACGGAAGATCTTGAAACTTTCCGAAGTCTCGATTTCGGCGCTTTGGGCTTTGTTGAAAGAGGTTACGTTATTTTTAACCGCTTGCCTCGTAAATTGGAAACGATTGAAACCGAGAAGATAAATTGTAATGTGGATTTAATTAAGGCTTACGCGGGAATGGATGAAAAATTTTTCATCTGCTCCGCCGATAGCGGAGTTGAAGGAATGGTTGTGGAAGCAATGGGCGTGGGCAATATTCCGCCGAAAGCCTTTGAAGGTGTTAAATATGCACGTGAGAAAGGCATCCCGGTTGTTTTAACTTCACGATGCCCCTCGGGGGAAACGCTCGATATTTACGGTTACCCCGGCGCCGGCAAATGGCTTAAAAAGGAAGGTGTGATTTTTTCGGATTACCTTAACGGTCAAAAGGCAAGAATTAAATTGGTAATTTGCCTCGGAATCACTAAAGATAGAAACGAGCTTGAAAAATTATTTAATTAAAAAAGGAAATAAAATGAAGAAAGCAAAAATAGTACTGCTTCTGTTAGTATTGAGCTTTGCTCAAATCTACGCTCAAAATTTCAAATTTGCCGTGATGTCCGACAGCCGCGGCGAAGTTAACGGTGTAAACGAACCCGTTCTTAAAAGTTTAATACAACACCTCTTGAAAAACAATCCCGACTTGAAGTTCATTCTTTTCTTGGGGGATTTGGTTGACGGTACATGGCATAATTCCGCTAAGAATTTTGCTCAATTCAAATATTGGAAAAAAGTAATGAAAGAGGTTTACGAGGACAAATCGCTTGTCGGTCCTAAAGTTTACGTAAGTGTTGGAAACCACGAAATACGTACGCCCGAGGATGAAAAGAACTTCCGTAAAATATTTACCGGTTTGCCGCAGAACGGTCCTGCGGACGAAAAAGGACTTACTTACTCTTTTAATTACGACGGTGTTCATTTTGTAGTGCTTGATACCGACCCGTACCACTATGGCGATACCAAAAATACAAAAGGCAACCATATTAATTGGCACAAATTCCTCCATCCGAAATGGCTGGCAAGGGATTTGAAGAAGGCGAGAGCAAAGGGTGCAAAATGGATTTTCGTCGGCGGTCACGAAATGTTTTTCCCCGTCGGGGGACATTTGCGAGACGGACTGGCAAATTTGGGCAGGGGATTTAAGTATCCTCCCGATTCAACGGCAAAAGCCCGCCTAGCTGTTCACCACAAACTGTGGAAAATTTTAGTTGACAATAAGGTCACCGCTTACATGAGCGGTCACGAACACCTTTACGCCAGGGAAAAAGTGGACGGCATTTTCCAAATTATCGCGGGCAGCAGCGGCGCCCCTGTTTACGATTTTAATCCGACCTATGACCAAGGTGACAAGAAAAAAGTAGGTCAGGAGTTTACTTACGAACAAGCTCTTCCTTATTACAAAGCTTTGGGTTACAATTACGGACCTGGGAAAAATTCACAGAAGTCGCCGGACTTTTTTGGCGTAAGGGCTTACCATTACGTTTTATTTAACGTGCATCCGGATTCGGTTTCGGTTAAAACATTCGGAATGTTAATTAAGAAAAATACGATGACTAAAACCGACAGCACAATTAAACTAATTGATAATTTTACAATTAAATGAAGGAAATTAAAATGAAAAAGATTAAATACTCCGGTTTGCTATTATTATTGGCTGTTGCCTTTCAATCGTCTTTTGCTTCCGTCTCTCCGATTAAGAAAGACTTTGCAAAGTTCGATAGTCATTTCATTGCAACGCTATTTTTAACTGCACAGGGAAAGCAAGAGAAAGCCGCTTCTGAAATGAATTTGCTTTTAAACTATTGGAAGACTTTCAAAAGCGAATATTATTCTTACGAAAGTAAGGATTCGAAATGGAAAAGCGATTTTGACAAAGTCGAAAGCATTTTAAAATCCGCAGAGCAAATAATTAAAGGCGGTAAAAAGATTCATGATGCTCACGAGAAACTTGAAAAAATCAGAGAAATATTTTACGCCCTGCGGCAAAGGAATTCAATCGATTATTATTTGGACGGACTAATTAAATTTCATGGAAATATGGAAAAAATAGTTCATCCCTTAAAAGGCAAAAAGCCCAAAGATGTGAACAAGAAATTAATCTCCGCACTTTCCAAAGCCGTCAACAAGGCAGAGAAAGATTGGAGAGCGTTTGCCGAACAAAAGTTTGACAATGAGACGTACTCTTTTCCACCGGCAAAAATTCAAAAGTTGCAGAAAGCAATCAAAGTCGAAGGGCGTACGCTTAAAAAACTTAAGGACGCCTTGAAAAAAAGTGACAAACAAAAAATTGTTAAGTTAGGTATGAGCGTTAAGAAAAATTTCCGCAATGTCTTTCTGCTCTTTTCCGATTTGAGATAAAGGGAATTTTAACAGAGAGGGACATTGCCGTCCCTCTCCAAATTTTTAGCGAACTATTTTAAATCCAATTTACCTTCCACGAGCCGGAGCACCTCGCCGAGTGCTTTAGAGGCTTCGGTTTTTAAATTACCGCATTCGCTTTTCATTTGCTCAACGAAATTTTTGTCTTCAATATCTTTGAGATTAATCAGCACGTTGTAAATTCCGCCGAGGGCGCCCGTGTAAGTGCTTTGGGCTCCTACGCCTACGTCGGTAATTGAGTTCGGGTTTCCGTGTTCGGCAACCGTTTTGGCAATTTTAATTGCTTCCAAACTAAGTTGTGCCGTTCTTAAAGGAACTTTAACGGCTTTTTTAAGCCCTTCCTGCATTGCACGATGACGTTCTTCCTTCTGCTCGGCAGTTTTATTGGGAAGCCTTCGCGCTTCCATGTATGCGTTGAAAGCATTTGTGTCTTCGTCAATAATTTTGACAAGCTCGTTTTTAATTTCTTGGCACTTGTCTGCTGCCGTGTTAAGAATTTCATCAATCTCTTCGCTGCCTCGTTTGTTTGCGGTTAAGTTAGCAACCATCGAAGAGAGTGCGGCGCCGAGCGCTCCCGAGAGAGCGGCAATTGAACCGCCGCCCGGAGCGGGGGACTCTCTTGAAACTTCGTCAACGAAATCCGTAACTTTCAATTCTACAAGAGCATCCTCGGTATTTTTAGGAAGCCCAAGAACTCTTTCCTCGATGTTAAATTCGGCTACGTCGTTTAACCCCAACGATTGAACCGCCGTTGAAAGAATATCTTTAACCGGGATACCCGTCGAGCGCCCTTGTTTGCGAAGGTAATATTTGCCGGTCTCCAACAATGCGGGGAAAGGTACCATCCCCACTATTTCACTGCCGGTTACTACCAAACCTCTTTCGGCGGCAAGTTTGCGCGTTGCCTCCAAAACGTGGTGCATCGAGGTAACTTTGTAATCTGTTAGGTTAATCGAGATTTGTGCGCGGTCGTATTTCGGTACCATCCAACCTATTGCTTTGCATTGTTTGAAAAGTCCGGGCTTTTTAACGCTTTTGCCTTCGGGGTGCTCGGGGTCGATGCCATTTAAAGTTAAAAGCTTACGCAGGTCGTAACCATGCGCGGTTTTACAATGTTCGATTGTCTCTTGAATTGTCTTTCCTTCAAAGTCGCACGAGCCGCAGGGGTAAGAACCTTCGCGGTATTTAATGATTGACTTCCCTTTGTAATAGAAAGGTTTGATATTGCCTCGCCTTGCAGAACGTCCCTTTTCTCTAAGTTCGAAAGCAATATCCGTTGCATGTAGAACTTCTCTTGTATTTAAATCAATGTTGTAAGCAATTAAAAATTCCCTCACTCCTATTACCGTAGCGCCGGCTTTGGAATTAAATTCCGCCGGTCCGAAATCAGGTTTCCATTCGGGATTTTTAAGTTTCTCCGGCAGAGCTTCATATTCACCCTGACGAATAATTGCCAGATTTTTTCTCTCGGGCTTCCGTGCGGATTTTTCGTAAAGGTAAACAGGGATATTCAGCTCTTTACCGACTCGCTCAGCCACCTCTTTTGAAAGCTCGATTGCTTCTTCGGTTGTAACTCCGCTGACAGGCACAAAGGGGCAAACGTCCGTAGCGCCCATCCTTGGATGACTACCGTGGTGTTTGCTCATATCGATTAGCTCCGCCGCTTTCTTGATTGCATTAAAAGCCGCTTCTTTTACTCCTTCCGGTTCTCCGATAAATGTAACAACGGTACGGTTCATATCCGGACCGGGGTCAACGTCAAGTAATTTTACACCTTCCGTCTTTTCAATTTCGTCCGTAATTTGCTTAATCACGGTTTGATTTCTACCTTCCGAAAAATTCGGCACGCATTCAATCAATTTTTCAGCCATTTTCCTTTTCTTCCCTTGTTAATTATAAACTAAAATTAGCTTCGAAAATAAATGCTTTAATGTTTATTTGCAAAATTATTTGAAGTTAGGGTTAAACTTTTGAATCTGCCATTGCCATTTTCTCGTTGTGTGCTAAGTTTATTGATTAAATTATGTTTAAATTTTAATTTAAAATTAATTAAAAAAGAGCAAGGAAATGGCAGCGAAAAAAAATCACATTTATCAACTTTCGAATGTTGAAAAATATTATTTGAACCTCTCCGGTAAGAAGCTGATTTATTATCCAACAGAAAAAATTCCTGTTATTCAGGTTTCGAATTTTCCCGAATTGGGCAGATTAACAGCCCTACGTTTTTTAGAATGGGTTCAAAAAAATCCTAAGGGAGTCATCTCTTTGCCAACCGGCAAAACTCCCGAGCATTTCATTAAATGGTCTTCTTATTATCTCAAAAATTGGGACACGGCGGAAGTAAAAAATTACGTAAAAAAAGTAGGGATTGACCCGGCAAAGCACCCCGATTTGGGGAATGTACGTTTTGTTCAAATAGACGAATTCTACCCCATTAACGCTTACCAACACAATAGTTTTTTCTATTACATTCAAAAATATTACATTAAAAATTTAGGCATTGACCCGGACAAAGCTTTGTTCATAAATGTAAATGAAATAGGTACGGCGGAAAATCTGCCTTTAAACAGAGTCTTTCCGGACGGAGTTGTGGATTTGTCATTACGTACAAGATATGCCAGCAACCGTGCCGAGAGGTTACAGAAGGAGACAATTGAAATAGTTGATGAGTTCTGCACAAATTACGAAAAAGAAATTCGCAAAATGGGCGGAATCGGTTTTTTCCTCGGTGGAATAGGCCCGGATGGACACATCGGTTTTAACGTAAGGGGCAGTGACCATTACTCAACAACACGCTTATCGAAAACGAATTATGAGACTCAAGCGGCAGCGGCTACTGATTTGGGTGGAATTGAAGTTGCACGGAACAGATTGGTAATAACCATTGGTTTGAACACCATTACTTACAACAAAGACGCGACGGCTATTATTATTGCCGCGGGCGAAGCGAAGGCAAACATTGTGAGGGATTCCATTCAAAACGGAATGACCAATAAATATCCCGCTACGGTACTGCAAAAATTGAAAAACGCTAAGTTTTACTTAACGGACGGAGCAGCGCTGAGATTACAGGAACGCCGTTACGATAATCTGTTAAAAGAAAAAAATCTTTCCAAAGTTTCAATAGAGAGAGCTTTAATAAACCTTTCGATCGAAAAGAAAAAACCTTTAAAAGATTTAACGGAGGCAGATTATAATTCCGACAAATTTGCAAAGTTGGTTAAAAAGAGAACGCAAAAGACCACAGAAGAATTGAACGAATCTTTGCGCAAAGATATTGTTAAAAGGTTCGAACGCGGAATGAAATTTATTGAGAAGGAAAGATTCCTTCACACTGCACCCCACCACGACGACATTATGCTTGGCTATTTGCCTTATATTAATCATCTGGTTCGTACGCCGCACAACAAACATCATTTCGTTTATTTGACCAGCGGTTTTACGGCGGTTACTAACAACTATATGCTTGAACTTTTGGAAGACCTTAAATATCATATTGATGCAGGTTATTTTGAAAAAAGGTTTAGAAACAATTACTTCGACCCTAACTTCAAAGAAGGGCGGAACAGGGACGTTAATCTCTTTTTGGACGGCGTTGCCCAGCACAGTCATTCGATTAAGTCGGAAGCAATATCGCGCAGAATGCTGAGGAACTTGATTGAGATTTACGAAGAGGATAATGTTACTTATTTGAAGGACAGAATCAACGAGCTGATTAATTATTTCAAAACCCAATACCCTGGCAAGAAAGACATTACCCACGTTCAAAAATTAAAAGGAATGCTTAGGGAATGGGAGGTTGAAGTTCTGTGGGGATTTTTCGGTTTTAGTGTAGAGGATGTTTCGCATTTGCGTTTGGGATTTTACCAAGGAAATATTTTCACTGAGAACCCTGAGATTAATCGCGACGTTTTGCCGGTTTACCATTTAATTAAGAAGTTCAAACCGACCGTAATTACAGTTGCGTTAGACCCCGAAGGCAGCGGTCCGGATACGCATTACAAAGTAATGCAGTCAATTACCGAAGCGCTTAGGCTTTACGAAAAAGACGCCGATGTTTCGAAGATTAAAATCTGGGGTTACAGAAATGTTTGGTACCGTTTCCACCCTGCCGAGGCTAACATTTACGTCCCCGTTAGTTTAAATTCATTTTCAATTCTCGACAACTCCTTTAAATACAGCTTCGGTTCACAAAAGAACGCAAGTTTCCCGAGTTGGGAATACGACGGACCATTCTCACGCTTGGCGCAGAAGGTGCAAGCAGATCAGTACGACATAATTAGAACTTGCTTGGGTAAGGATTATTTTATCTGTCATAAAAATCCGAGAGTGCGAGCTGCTAAAGGGATGGTGTTTATTAAAGAATTAACAGTGAAAGAATTCTACCAGCATTCAATGAGATTGAAAAAATTAACTGAAAATATAGGTTAGCTAAAAACAAAATTGAATTTCTTTTACGAAAAACTGACCGGGAATCTACCCAATGCATTCCCGGTACTTTATTAATAGTTCAAAAATTGAATTAAATTAACTCTTCAATTTTCTCAACCGGACGTGCCAGAATGGCTTTGTCAACTTTTTCAATTATCGGGCGTTCTATTAAGTCGGGATTTTCCACCATCATTTCAATCAATTGTTGTTGGGTATACTTTTTGTGTTTTAAATCCAAGGCTTTGTAAGCTTTGTCCCTTCTGCGTAAAATATCTTCGGCTTTAAGCCCCGCTTTTTTCAGGAGGGATTTTAGTTTGTTCTTAGTAAATTTTTTCTCTTAATAATTAACCTTTTCAAACTCAATGCCCCTTTCGGTCAAGTATTTCAATGCTTTACGGCTTGTGGTGCAAGTTGGTTTTTGGTAAACTATTATTTTGTCCATTTCTGTTCTCCTTTTTAATTATCTCAAGATTAAAGATATTGAGACCAAACCCAATAAAACAAGGATTATTTTATTGTAAGTTTCCGAAGGTACTTTGCCGAAAAGTCTTTGCCCTATGAAAGCTCCCAGAATTACCACGGGAAAAAATTCGAAATACATCAGATATGTTTTCAGCGGTACAATGCCGGCAATAAAATGTGAGATAATGATTAGCGTCAAAGTAAAAAGAAAGTACCCTGCAATAGAAGCCTTCAGCGATTCCTTTTCAATTCCCTGCAAATAAAAATAAATTATTACCGGTGGCCCGTTGGTGTTAAAAGCACCGCCGAGTAAACCCGAAATAAATCCGAAAGCGTAGCCCCAATATTCGCTTATTCCTATCGGCTTAATGATTTTAATTAAAGAGAAGAAAACAAAGATGAAAATTATTGCACCTAATAGATGCTCTAATAATAGTTCGTTCGCTTGTGCCAGAAAGTAAGCACCGATGGGTACGCCTATCAACGCACCGAAAAATAATTTTTTCAACCTGAAAAATTTCAAATGCTCTTTCAGTACAATTAACAAATATATATTTACCGTGTAGCCGAACAAAGCGGCAAGAACGACTGCACTTTTAATTCCTATGACCATCGCCAATAAAGGGACGGAGATAAGTTGAAAGGCGAAGCCGGACAAACCCTGCGTGGTGGAAGCAGTTAATAATATCAGTACTATTAACAATATTTGAGTAAAATCCATTCGTTAACAACTTTTTTTTAATGAAAGCAAAATTATTCTTATTTTAGTTAAAAAGAAAATTACGGGAGTAAAAATGAACGCTGACAATATTGGAAAAGGCTACACGCACGTTTACACAGGCAACGGTAAAGGGAAAACTACGGCGGCAATAGGTTTAACCGTTCGTGCTGTGGGGGCTGATTTGAAAGTTTATTTCCTTCAGATAATGAAAAACTTTTCCTACTCGGAATTGAAAAGTCTTGCTGCCTTGAAA
>WFQV01000465.1 GCA_015486905.1 Melioribacteraceae bacterium
CAGTAATATTCACCTTTTTGTTTTGGTTCCCAATCATTTCCTCCGCAGGGAATATAGTCCGGTGTGGGATGCTTGTCGTACTTCATACACAAAACAGCGGTTTCATCGTAATGGCGGCATGTGGCGCAAAGAGTTCCTTCCATGCTTTTGACTTTGCTTTCCTGAAATTTTTTAAATTGAGACGTAGCAGGATAAATTACAATTAAATAAAACAAGGCGGCGGCGATAATCCAAAGGAACCTCGTTTCTAAAGTTGCTGCCAAATACCAAATAAGAGCAATTGCCAGTACAGTTCTGATTAATGCTTTGTAAACAATTGAACCCAAATTAAACCTCGTAATCTTAACGACAAAAATACAATAATTCTCTTAAATTGATTATGAGCCTATTATGATTTAATTTTGGGCTTATTATTGAGAAAGTATTTTACAATTTAAGTAAAAGAGAGAAATGATTAATCCACCTAAACAAAAGAACATACCGCAAAAGACACGGCACTACCGTTCGTACAAGAATTACAGACATCGTAAAAAGTACAGTTTCAAAAAGCTTTCGATCTTAATTCCTTTGTACAACGAAGAGGAATCGTTGAAGCCCCTCTTCGAAGAGATTAGAAAAGGAGTAAGAAATTTAAATATTGAATACGAAATCATTTTTATTGACGACGGCAGTACGGATAGCTCGTTAAATGTAATCAAAGAGTTGAGCAAAAGGGATACGAGAGTTAAATACATTAGCTTTAGGAAAAACTACGGCAAGTCAGCGGCGTTAAATATCGGTTTTAAAAATGCTGCCGGCGATGTAGTAATTACAATGGATGCCGATTTACAGGATGACCCGCTCGAAATACCGAATTTATTGAACGAACTTGAAAAGGGTTACGATTTGGTCTCCGGCTGGAAAAAAATCCGCTACGACCCGTTTGTTAAAAGAAACTCATCCAAATTTTTTAATTGGGTTACAAGAATTTTCAGCGGAATTAAAATTCACGATTTCAATTGCGGGCTAAAAGCATACCGCGTTGAAGTTGTCCGCTCGGTTTACGTCCACGGTGAGCTTCATCGTTATATTCCCGTCTTGGCTGGCTGGAAAGGATTTAAGATCACGGAAATCCCTGTCAAGCATCACCCGCGGCGTTACGGTAAAACGAAATTCGGAATCTCAAGATTTTTCAAAGGCTTCGTTGATTTAATTACCGTAATTTTTACCACGCGCTACATTCGCCGTCCCCTCCACCTCTTCGGACTTGTTGGCGCTCTTTCATTTGTAACAGGCTTTGTCATCGATGCTATTCTTGCTTTCTTTTGGCTCTTTTACAATAAACCCTTAAGTAACCGTCCGCTTTTGCTTTTGGGACTGTTGCTTATGATTGTCGGCGTACAGCTTTTTGCCATCGGTCTTTTAGGGGAAATGATGGTACACAAGTTTCCCTCCGAAGATGATATTAATATTAAAGAACAGAACTGATAATTTAATCAATGATTGATATTCGGAAAATTAAAACGGATTGTAGATATTTTAACGGCGAAATCCCGTGCAAACCGCACAAGTTGTACGGCGTTCATTGCGTAGAAGATGACGGCAGCGTTTGTAAATATTACTCACCTTTCAACAGCCGTATTTTAATAATAAAATTAGGGGCTATCGGAGACGTAATCCGCACAACCCCTTTATTTACAAGGTTGAAATCGGAATACCCCGATGCAAAAATTTACTGGCTCACACACACACCGGAAGTTGTCCCCCAAGAAGTTGATGAAGTCTTAAAATTTAATCTTGAAACTGTTCTTTACCTAAAGGAAATAAAATTCGATTTGGTAATTAACCTTGACAAGGACAAAGAAGCATGTGCGCTTGCCTCTTCTTTGAAGACGGTTCGCAAACAAGGATTTATTTTGAAAGACGGTTCACCGGCTCCTGCGGACGAAAATGCCGAGCATAAAATTCTAACGGGTATTTTCGATGACCTTAATAAAAAGAACACGAAAAATTACCTTGAAGAAATATTTGAGATTTGCGGTTTTGAATACAAAGGAGAGAAATACATACTTTCAAAATTTAACGAGTACGGACAAGATTGGCAAATTGACAAATCGAAGAAAGTTGTGGGATTAAACACCGGTTGCGGCGGTAGGTGGACATCCCGCCTTTGGCCCGAAAAATATTGGATGGAGTTAGCTTCGAAACTTATTGAAGAAGGCTACGAGGTTTTGCTTTTGGGCGGAGAACAGGAGGATGAAAAAAACCGAAAAATTGCCGAGCAAAGCGGTGCAAAGTATTTCGGGCACTTCCCTCTTCGTACTTTTATTAACCTTGTAAACCAATGTGACTTGGTCGTTACTGCCGTAACTATGGCAATGCACATTACATTGGCGTTAGGTAAAAAAATTGTTCTGATGAATAACATATTTAATCCGCACGAATTTGAACTTTTCGGATTAGGCGAGATCGTTCAACCGGAAAAAGAATGTCGTTGTTTCTTTAGTCCCAAATGTACCAATCCCGAATACCACTGCATGGATTACCTTTTCCCCGAAACAATTTTTGAGACCGTACGGAAATTATTAAAATGAAAATAACAATCCTTTCCACGGCTTACCCGTTGAGAGGAGGTATCGCACATTTTGTGGGACTCCTTTACAAGCAGCTGTCAAAAAAACACTCTACAAAGGTAGTAACATTTAAAAGGCAATACCCTAAGATATTTTTCCCCGGCAAAACTCAAACGGAAGGAGATGAGGTTGAGAAAATTCCCACCGAAGTTCTTGTAGATTCAATCAATCCGCTCAACTGGATTAAAATCGGTAGAAAAATCAAAAAAGAAAAATCCGA
>WFQV01000466.1 GCA_015486905.1 Melioribacteraceae bacterium
TATTCATTAAATGCTTTTCCATTACCAGCCATTGATCTAATCGAAGACAGTCCAAAATAAAAAGGAAAACAGGTCCCTTTGCACTTACTATTTCGGGGATTACGTATTTGTCGAGAACTTGAGGAGACATTACCGGTGAATTGTAATCCTCCGGGGAGTTAATCCATTGCAGATAATTTTTCTCAACAAATTTACCGAACTCCGCATTGCATTCTTTCCTCTGGTCGTTAAGGCTTTGCCGTAAACCGAGGTCGGGATGATTGTCGAACTCCAAATCCCAATTGACAAGTTTGAGATAAATGTCAACCCAATCCTGGTAATCGGAGACCGTGAGCAAACTCTGCGATATTTTGTTAAAATCGCTCAAGTAATCTTTGGCAACGTACTCACCGGAAATTTGTTTACTTTCCAAAATCTTCTTACAAACCAACAGAACTTGGGAAGGGAGAATGGGTTTAATTAAGTAATCGGTTATTTGGCTGCCGATTGCGTCGTTCATTAAGCTTTCTTCTTCGCTTTTGGTAATCATCACAACCGGCACGTTAGGATTTATTTCTTTAATTCTCGCCAAAGTTTCCAATCCGCCCAGTCCGGGCATCATTTCGTCAAGAAAGATTAAATCGTAATTTTTACGTTTAATCTCCGAAAGTGCATCTTCACCATTGGTTACAGTGTCCACTTCGTAACCTTTTTCCGAAAGGAAAATAATGTGAGATTTTAAGAGTTCTATTTCGTCGTCAACCCAAAGTAATTTACCTTTTTCCATCTTTCATTCTTACAAATTGTTATTGAATACTAATATTTACGTCAAGCCCGCCTTCGTTAGTTGTAGTGGGAGGAATCCTCGAGGCGCCTTCGGGCTTGACCGTTGTTCTTTTGTAATAAACGGAAAGGGTAACCCTCGAGCTCATCACATATTTAACCCTTGGTTCGAGGGTAGTCCTCGTAGTTCCGTTCTGTGGTTTACCATTTTCGGTAAATCTATCCATATCAAAAATGACGGTAGCATTGCTGCCACTCGTAAAACTAAAAGAAACTTCAATGTCGTTCTTCAAGGACAATCCGAAGAGAGGTATTTTGAGTCCTCGCTTTTGATAACTTGCAGTAAGCGAAATATCCCGCGATGAGGATTCCGTAATGCTACGTGTTGAAACACCCAAATCGTAAGATGCCTTTGTGCTGTACTTGAACGAGCCTGTCATATTACCGCCCCACAGGCGCTTAAAAGTAACATTCATGCCCACTAAAGGAGTAAAGCCGTAAGTAATTTTTTGTGTTTGAGTTTCTTTAAGTCCATCGGGGTTAATCCTCCAGCCTTCGGAATATTTTGAAGTGTAAGCATGTGTGAGGGAAATGCTTTGAACATAATTCTTAAACCATTTAATTTTCTCAAGTCCGTTCCAAGTAATACGCCAATTCGGGCGCGGAATGTACTTAATAAAATCTTTCAGAAAAGGTAATCTCGAAAGCCAAGGGAAAGACTCGAAACCTTCAATGAAAGCCGAGGAGAGGGTTGCGTTCGGCGAGGGTGAATTAGCGCCGCCGTTTTCAACGTAAACACTTTCTACCTTTTTAATTCCGTTTTTGAAGAACAAAAAAGGAGGGAAAGTTAGAAACGTCCTGTCAATCGTTCCGTTAGAAGTTAAATTGTTCACAGTAATATTTCCGAACTCGTCGGTAGAAAAAGAAACGGATTTATTTAATCCCCAGCCGAGGTTCCAACTTAAACTGATATTGGCTCCTTCCCACAGGGGGCGTTGTGTTTTCAACGAGATAGTGTTCTTCTGCGAGAATCTATCGGAGAGATTCCCGTTAGGCGCACGCGGACCGATATCCCGCGAAAGTCCAAGCATAAATAATCTTGAGGGTCCTTCTCTTTCTTGCTGCCTAAAGCCCCAGAAATTAGAAAATCCCGAGCCGGTTCCTTTGAGTCCCGACCCACCTTGAGAATTGTTTTGAGAAAATCTAAATGCAATGTTGTCGTAATCAAACATCAGCCATTTAATTCCGTCGCGCAAAAATCCAAGCGCTTTAGCGTAAATAGGCGTTGTAACTTTTGTGGAATCGGAAGCGGTTTCTTTATCCGCTTTTTTACCCATAGGTAAAGCCTCGGGGGCTTGGGTTCTTCCCCTTCCTCTGCCTCTCGAAAAGCTCCCACGTGTGTTTCCACCGCCGAAAGAGGAAGAAGAATTGTAACCCAAAGATTTAAAGAGGGGTTCAAAAAGGGATTTCAATCTTAAAGTTAAACCGCCTGTTATTTGATTTGAAAAGCCTGCGGAGCGGCCCAAATTTTCCTGCTGAAAATTATTTTTCCATGAGTAAGTTACCGAGTAACCACCGGTTAGCGAGAAAAATCTGTCCAAGTTCCAAATAGTCGGAAGTTTGGGTTTGGTTTGAATTACGAAAGATTGATTGTAACTGTAATCCTTCCCAAAGAAAGCGCTCGAAAAAATTTCTCTCCAAATTTCTTTCTCAGTTTTTGCATTACCGTTATTATCGGTAAGAAGATAAGCCAGGGAAGAAGCAACATCCACTTTGTAATTTATCCCTAAGTTTATTAATCCGCCTTCGGTTATTTTCCATGCAAAGTTGGCATTCCTCCTCGCGGTAAAGTCCCGCTGAATATTTGCCTTCGGGACTTTTGATTGTGAACTTGTAGGACGGCTTTTAACATAATTATATTTCCTGCTTGCCGAAAAAGAAGTGTTAAAAGACTGGGGGGTAAAATAAATTTTAACGTTTCGGTAATCTTTAAATATTTGAAGCGCTTTGCCGATAATCGGAATATTCGCCGGATAGAAGAAATTATTTCGGCTAAAATTAAGTGAATATTTTGCATTTGCGTTCCACACCCAGTTCATATTCGTTAAGGTTGTAGGGCTACGGTTCGACCTTTTATTGAATGTAAAACCGAAATACAAGTTGTTAATAATATCTTTAATGTACCAAGCCCGTGAAGGAATATTGATGTGAATATTGTTCAAAGTCCACGTGTCGGAAACGTTAACCGTCTGTACATCCGAAAGGAACTGATTAACAATTTTAGTCGCTTTTGCCTCTGGCATTCCGGATTTAATAAGCGCTATCTTTTGTAACGCCGCTGCTTCTTTAACCTTAATGTCCGTACCGGGTTTGTAAAGCGGGTTTGCCGTACTTTCGGTGTGAGAATAATTGAGCCTTAAATTTGTACCTTTAAGATTAAAAGGTATTAGCTTGGCGGCATCTAAATTTACCGAAATCCCCCAACTTTTTTTGTCCACCTTGCTACCGAAGCGGTCATTTAATTTGTGGAAATACGGATTTGTTTGACTAACGTGGGCATTAACGGTCATCAAGTCCGCAAGTTTAAGCGATGTAGAGGCAGTGTATGCCCAGCCGGGTGTGTTATCCGCACCAACAAGTCGAAGTTCGTTCACCCACAGTTCGCCCGAAATTCTTCCATTATCAGGCTGCGGAGTTGATTTGTGTAAATTTTCAATTCCAAACTTAAAGAAAGAAACTTTAGTTAATGTTGGGTTACCACGCACTCCGTAAGAGTGCCCGGGCTTACTACGGACGGGCACCTGAAAGAGGGAATCTATTTTAGTCCGAGCTTGTTTAATCGATGTCAGCTCACCAAAGTCAATCGTAATTTCTTTCCAGCCCGGCTCTACCGGCTGTCTGTACTCATAATAGTTAAGGGAATCTGAACCGAAGCGGAAATAAACTTCGGCGTTGTAGCCTGTTTGTTCGTCATAGTGTGAAATTGAATTCGGGTCGGCATCGTGAGTATCCCCGTGGACAAAGAGTTTCATCTGATGATAATTAAAAAGATTCAACGGTTTGTAAGGATATTTTACAATCTCACGTTTATCGCCTTGTTCCATCTCTTTAATTATCAGCTGTAAACTCTGTTCGTTTTTGTAAACTTCCTGATTAGGTTTGCTGCGGTCCCTTTCCCTGAACACACCCGGCGGTGAAGTGTAATTCGGATTATCTTCGATATTAATCGTTGATACAGTAAGGACTGTGTCATTTTCGTCAACCTTACCTGGCACAAGCACTTTCCGCCATTGATTGCCCACTAAATTCAATTCCGCCAAACGAATATGAACGGTGCTGTTAACCCCTTGCAACCAGAAGCGTATGTATTCGACAAGTGTAAACGTAGGTGAGCCGATTTTCTCAATAAAATCTTTTAGCGGCACTCTAACCAAAAACCACGATTGTTTACCGTCCCCGCCGCCGGCAATAAAAGGATTTCTTTTGGTAGTGTCAATAGGTACTTCGTAACGGAAATAACTGTTTAGTCTGTCCAAAGTAAAATTATGGTTTAAGTCTTCCGAGTTCGGAAGCCTGCCTGCGTCGGTTAATGCGGCGTTGCCTTCGGTGCCGTTAATGCGTGAGTAATCCGGATTGTTTGAAAGAGTGAAAGAGAAATCATCGCCGGCGGGGTCGTTGCCCAAACCGAGAGTATCGCGGGCTCTTTCCTGCGCATCGGTAAGTCCGTCGATGCCCGTATCTTCACCTTGATCCACCAAGTCGTTCTGATTTTTATCCTCCGTGTCCAAAATGCCGTTGGGTATTACGTCCTCACTAATTTCACCCAAATCCATGTACAGCTTTGCGTTAGGAGGTGCTTTATCTATGTACAACCAAAATTCGACAAATTGAATATTTTCCTCCACCAAATTATTTGCGGTAGAAGAAAGGAGACGCATAATTCCGCCCCAATTTTTCTTTGGGTCTTCTTTTATTTTGGGATTCATATTGTAAGTACCCCGCTTATTGGGGTTAAAAACATAATCGAGAACAGTTACTTGTCTGTCCTCCCTTGCAACGCTTTTTCTGTTTCCCCAAATATCCGTAACGTAAACATCCGAAGGAAGACGATTGTACCAATAACTTTTTGCTTTGTAACTCATTGCATCTTGTTTGTCGATATTTTGCGGCAAATAGGGCATATTGTCCGGAGCGCTTAAATCGTGCCAGCCGGTGTAAGAAACTCCAATCGGGATAATTCTTTTTGCGCCTTCGAAGTCGTCGATGTAAGCAATTGA
>WFQV01000467.1 GCA_015486905.1 Melioribacteraceae bacterium
TCATTCATAATTGCGGCTTGCCGCGATATGAACTTTGCGAAAACTCTCTGCGTTCTCTGCGTGGAAAAGGAATGCAGTACCACGCAAAGCCCGCAAAGAAAATAAATTAAATTTGTAAAGTTGATTTTTAAAATAAAACAAAGAAACAGAGGAGGAAATTCTTGTGGCAAAAGTAAAATACGATTTGGAAGTTTACACATACCAGATTGACATTGTTCACCATCTCAGCAACATCGTTTATATTGAGTGGATGGAAATAGGAAGGATTAAACTTCTTGAAGCAATGGGTTTGCCAATTGAAGAATTGGAGAGGCGGGGAATTTTGCCCGTGCTTACGGAGACGCAAATCCGTTACAGAAAACCAATCTATTTTGGCGACAAGGTTCACGGTGAAATTTGGATTGGGGAATTAGGCGCCGCTTCGGCAATTCTGAATTTCAGTTTTTACAAAAACGGCAACATACTTGCCGCCGAGGGCTGGCAGAAAGGGTTGTTCATTAATGTGGAAACGAAAAAGCCCCACCGCCTCACAAACGAAGAACAAGAGCGGTTCGAAAAATTTTTAAAAAGCAAGTAGAAAAGTTAAAAAAATGGCTAAGGAAAAATTTATCGGCTATTACAATTCGCCGATAGGCACAATTGAGATTGTTACCGACGGAGAGTATTTGCTTGAGTTAAAGTTTATTGACGAAAAGGAACAGGGCGGAAGCAGAAACAAAATTATTCTTGAAACAAAAAAACAATTGCAGGAATATTTTGCGGGCAAAAGGAAGAAATTCGATTTGCCTCTGAAGTTGGAAGGAACGGAATTTCAAAAATCGGTTTGGAAAGCATTGCAAACTATCCCTTACGGTGCGGTGGTTACTTATTCCGACGTAGCGGAAATGATTGGGAAACCCAAAGCCGTGCGGGCTGTGGGACAGGCAAACAATAAAAATAAATTGCCGGTTGTTGTCCCTTGTCATCGTATAGTTGGCAAAAACGGGAAACTCGTTGGTTACGCGGCAGGCTTGTGGCGGAAAGAATTTTTGATTGAGCTTGAGGCGGGGAATTCCTAATTACAAGATGAGTAAGTTTGGAAAATTGTGGAGTTTGTTTTTGGAAAGGGGAGCTCTTAAAATTTTTTTGGAAAAATGCCTCGCTTGCGCTCGGCGTCATTTGTCCCGCCTTCGGCGGAACGTCATTAATTGTGGTTGGAAAATATTTGTCCTTGTGAAAAAGGAAAGAATGATGTATATTTGTCCTTGTTAAAACGGAAAGGAAATGAAAGAAGTATTTAAAATATTAATCAGGGATTTTGTTGCAAAAGAACTTTCAAGGGTTTACGAACGTGAAATAGAAATACCGTTAAATTCAAAGAAAATTATTTCTGTTATTGGCGCCCGCAGGGTTGGTAAAACATATCTGTTATTTTCATTGATTAATAAATTACGGGCGAAAATTGAAAGTAACAGAATTGTTTACATTAATTTTGAAGATGATCGCCTCTTTCCATTAACAATTGAAAAATTAAATGATTTTGTTGAAGGCTACTATGAGTTGTATCCGCAGAATAAAAGAAAGATAGTTTATTTCTTTTTCGATGAGGTGCAGAACGTTAAAAATTGGGAGCTGTTTGTAAGAAGGATTTACGATACCGAAAAATGCCGGATCTTTGTTACGGGTTCTTCTTCGAAACTGTTAACAAAAGAACTTGCTACTGCACTTAGGGGGCGGAGTATTTCGTACGAAATATTTCCTTACAGTTTTAGAGAGTATTTGGGAATAAAAGATATTACGGTTGATTTTTACCATTCCGAAATTAGAGCAAAGATTATTAACCGTTTTAACAAGTATTTGTTTGGCTCGGCTTATCCGGAAGTCCTGAATTCTACTCGATTCGAACGCGAAAAAATATTGTCGGAATATTTAAGCATTTTGATTTACAAAGACATTGTGGAAAGACACAAAATTAAAAATCTTTTTCTTATTAAATATTTGCTAAAGTTTTTTGTTACGAATTCTGCTAATCTTTTAAGCGTAAATAAAATTTACAACGATATTAAATCCCAAGGGCTTGCCGTTTCCAAAGATGCAATATTTCAGTATCTAGAATATTTGCAAGATGCATTTGTGCTGTTTCCGGTTAAATTGTATTCGAACAATTTACGGGAGGTGCAGAGGAATCCGCAAAAAATTTATTTGTTGGACAACGGCTTTATTGATGTGATGCAGACCGGACGCCACGCCGGGAGGCGGTTTGAGAACGTTCTTTTCCTTGAGTTAAGAAGAAAAGGGGATGAGATATCTTACTTCAAAGGGAAAAATGAAGTTGATTTTTGTGTCTTAACAAGAGGTAAACCTAAGTTGTTCAATGCGGCATATTCGCTTGCAGGGCAAGGAACGAGGCAACGTGAAATTAGAAGTTTGTTGGAAGGGATGAAATATTTCGGTTTAAAAGAAAGTTTTCTGATTACCAACGATGCGGAAGAAGAATTAAAAATTGAAAATTTTAAAATTCACATAATGCCTTTGTGGAAGTGGATGCTGAAATAGAATTTGGGGGAAATGCCTCGCTTCCGCTCGGCGTCATTTGTCCCGCCTTCGGCGTGACAAATGACATTCCGCCAACGGCGGGATAAATGACGAACACCGGTTCCAAGAAACATTTTACAGGAGTATTCAAATGTATTATCAAAAAGAAATAATCTTACACCCTTACCCGAGAGGCTTTCACATAATTACGAATGAGATTGAGGAGGCCGTTCCCGAGATTAAGAAAATAAAGATTGGGCTGGCGCATATTTTTATTAAGCACACCTCGGCTTCGTTGACAATTAACGAGAATGTTTCGCCGGATGTGCGTTCGGACTTACAAAAGTTTTTCGGCAGACTCGTACCGGACGACACGCCGTATTTCGAGCACACATTAGAAGGTGCGGACGATATGTCGGCTCACGTGAAATCTTCCTTACTCGGTCAGTCGCTTACCATTCCTATTATGAACGGACGCTTGAATTTAGGCACGTGGCAGGGAATTTACCTCGGCGAGCATAGGCACCACGGCGGCGCGCGTAAAATTGTGGTAACGTTGATAGGGGAATAAAATCACTTGAATTTCATTTTAGTAAGCGTTGCATTTATTTCTTCTTTCAAAAGGTTGAATCTGTTTTCGGAATAAAATGTTCTGTCGCTTTCGTCAAGCACGGAGCCAAGCGTAACTTTAAAATCTCTTGTTTTAAAACCATCGAGAATTTGTAATATTTTTGTGAGAGTTGAAGCGTCGGCTTTTAATTCGACTCCACGCATAATTAAAAATTGTAAGTCGAAAGCGTCGCGAATTATTTTTCGTGAAAGCAATGCTTCGATTTTGTTTTTCAGCATTTGCTCAAGTGTTAAAGCCCTTACCTTTACTTGCAGATTAGTGAATCTTGAAAATGCAATTTTTCTCTCCCACTCAAAGTTACTTTGCCCTTTGCGGATTTCTATTTTAAGACTTCTCCTTGTGCCTTCTTTCCGGAATTGAAACAATATGGTATTTCTCTTGTTGGCGGAATCCGTAATTTTGTACCGTTGAGAAAGAGAAAGCTTTAACTTTTTAAAAATAATTTTTGAATCGATGTTTTCTTTTAACCAAAAATCAAGGTCTGTTGAATAGCGGTTTAAATTGTGACAAAGCCTTAACATTGTTCCGCCGCCGAAGTAGAGATGATCCAGAATTTTAATTGAATTTAAGAAATCCAATGTTTCAATTTCAAATATTTCTAAATTTTGTAGCTCTTGCATAATTTATCCCAAAATTCTTTCGTTTTTTTATTTGTTTTCTCAAGGTAAGCTTCAACGGTTTTTATGTTAACCTTTTTGAAATCAACGGCAGCAAAATCACAATTGTATTTGCCCAAAGCGGAAAGGTAAACAGCATCTGCCAAGGCTTTTTCCGGAGTGGCAATAAAGAAATTTCCCTTTGGTTCAAAGCCAAAATAAAATTCCTTTTTGACCAGCGTGAAAGTAAAAACGATGTTGCTGATTGTAAATTCTTTTGTCCGTTTAAGTGCTATTGATTCAATAAAATTTTGTTGCTGCTGCGTAGTAATTTCGTAATAGCTGAGAGCGGTAGTGAGAGAAACGTAAGAAGGGGGCTGTAGAAAATTTGCAATCTGAAATAATTTATCTTCAGGAAGTGAATTAAACTTCGAGGGAACGATGAAAAGTCCCCTTTTAAGTCTGATGAGAGAACCGCGTTTTGAATAACGTGATGCCTCAACAATAGCGGAGGCTTTTGTTACGGAAAGTAACTTGGCGATGTCGTCAACTTCAAGTAAAAATTTGTCGGATTTGTTTAGTAATTCAATGTTCATTTAATAAATATAAATAATTAACAATATTGTTAATTTAATATATTTAGTCAAAATAACAAAAATATATTTAAAACTTTGCTATTTTACCTTCCGTAGTTTGGAAGACTTTTTGCAGGAGTTGTAAGTAAAAAATAATTTGTTATTCTCATGATTATTTCGGCAAGCAGGCGAACCGATATACCGGCGTATTATTCGAAGTGGTTCTTTAACAGGATTAAAGCCGGTTACTGTGAGGTGAGGAATCCGTTTAATCCCAAGCAAATCTCTCGTGTTGACTTGCGTCCCGAAAACGTTGACGCTATTGTCTTCTGGACGCGCAACCCACACCCGATGCTGAAATACCTGGACGAACTCGACGAGCGAGGCTACAAATATTATTTTCAATACACATTAAATAATTATCCGAGAATTTACGAACCGAACAGACCGACTTTGGACTCGGCAGCCGAGACGTTTGTGAGACTTTCCAAACGAATCGGGAGCGGAAAGGTAATCTGGCGTTACGACCCTATTTTGTTTACGGATGATCTTACTTTGAATTTCCACATTGAGAATTTCAGCGAAATAGCTAAAAGACTTACGGGCTTTACGCAAAGGGTTGTAATAAGCATTATTGACGATTACAAGAAAACATTAAGGCGGTTAAATAAGTTAAATGTCGGTTATTTCCCCAATCAAGAAAATAGTTCTGAAATTGAACTGTTACTGAAACAGATAGTCCAAATAGCGAACAAATACGGAATGGAGGTTAAAAGTTGTGCAGAGCCGAAAGATTACACTTACCTCGGCGTACTGCCGGGCAAGTGTATTGACGACGAACTGATTAGGAACGAACTTAATGTGAACGTCAAGTACAAAAAAGACAAGGGACAAAGAGCCGCTTGCCGTTGTACCGTAAGCAAGGACATCGGCGCTGTAAACACTTGTCTGATGGGCTGCGTCTATTGCTACGCCACTCAAAGTCAACAAGTGGCGGTGGAAAACTGGAAGAAAAAGGAAAGTTTACATTAGACATATTCTTACACATGCGGAATATGACAAAGGGAAATGAGAAAAATGTAAAAAAATAACGTGTGCCAAGTAACCGACGTCTAGCTTCTAACCTCTTACGTCTCACGTCTAACTTTTCTTATTTCTCGTTTCTTCTTTCTTATTTCCTCACTTTTTAAAATCAAGGAGTAAAAATATTAATGAATGTAATTCCCAAACTTTACGTAGGCACGGCGGGCTGGAGCTACGAAGACTGGGTAGGGAAATTTTACCCTTTCTCGCAATCGAAAGAATTTAGCTGGCTGAAA
>WFQV01000468.1 GCA_015486905.1 Melioribacteraceae bacterium
GATTGTAGGAAATTAACTTTACTATTACCCATGTGCTTAATCCTTTCCCTATTAAACGGTCGGCAAATTTCATTAGAAACTGCAATAGAAATACGGCAATCAATGTGATTACGGAAAATACAAACGGCCAAGCATGATTTTTTAATATGTAACGGTGGATTATCATCTTCTAATTTTTATTAATTACTTCGCAAAGATAAGGTGAAAATAATTAACCGTAAAATTTACTCGTCACTGCTTTATTATGAATATTTTAGTTCTTAAATTATGATTCAAAATTTGAACTAATCTGCAATAGGAGAAAATATGTTAAATGATTTTATTCAAACCATCCCTAAGGCGGAGTTACATCTGCACATCGAAGGTACGCTTGAACCCGAATTGATGTTTGAGCTTGCCCAGAGAAACGGAGTAAAATTAAATTACAAATCTATGGAAGAAATAAGAAAAGCCTACAATTTCAGCAACTTACAGGACTTTCTTGATGTTTATTACGCAGGCGCAAGCGTTCTGCAAAAGGAAGAAGACTTTTATGATTTGACTTGGGCATATTTGGAAAAAGCACGTTCGCAAAATGTGCTTCACACGGAAATAATGTTCGATCCGCAAACGCACACACATAGGGGAGTTGATTTTTCAACCGTAATTGAAGGTATTCACGCCGCAATGAAAGATGCCGAAAAAAGGCTCGGCATTAGTTCGGTTTTAATCTTAAGTTTTTTAAGACATTTAAACGAGGAAAATGCTTTTGAAATTTTGCACATTGCATTACCTTACAAACAATGGATAATGGCGGTCGGATTGGATTCCTCCGAAGTCGGCAATCCGCCGTCAAAGTTTAAAAATGTTTTTCAAGAGGCAAAAGAATTGGGATTTAAACTTACCGCTCACGCCGGTGAGGAAGGTCCGCCGGAATACGTTTGGGAAGCATTGGATTTGCTGAACGTCGAAAGGATTGACCACGGCAACCGCTCGCTGGAAGATAAACGGCTTACTTTAAAAATTGCCAAGCAAAAAATTCCGCTTACCGTTTGTCCCCTTTCAAATCTTCAACTTAAAGTTGTAAAGGATTTGAAAGAACATCCGTTGAAAAAAATGATTTCCAAAGGTCTGTTCGTTACGGTTAACTCGGACGACCCGGCGTATTTCGGTGGCTACATAAATGAAAATTTTCTGCAAATAAGCAACGCGTTGAATTTAACAAAAGAAGATATTTTTTTGCTGGCGCAAAATTCCTTCCGCGCAAGTTTTTTAGACGAAGACCGTAAAAACGAACTTTTGAAAAAGACGGAAGAATTCAATCCGAATTAAATTCACATCGCATTAAAATTCCGGGGCGCAATTCCCGCAAACAGGCTTGCACCTGTCCCGCCAGCGGCGGGGGAAAATCGCGCCAAAACTAATTTAGTTGTTTTTATCCTTTATGCCCACAGGTTGAAACCTGTGGTTACCGAGCTGCCGCCCCACCGGAGCTTTTTAAAATTTTTATTTCGTGTTCTACAAAGATGTTCTCCCGTGCCGGGACCTAAATTGAAAAATTTTTCATTCTTAATTTTTCATTCTTAATTCTTAATTATTATGCGGTCTACCTTTGTTTTGTTACAACTTATTTAAAAAGTTACCCTTGTTCTATTACAAGATTATTTAAAAACTACCCTTGTTTTGTTACAATTTATTATTATATTTACCCTTGTTCTGTTACAAAAGGTTGAAAAGTGAAAAATTTCGAAAGAGAATTACTAAAATATCTACTTGTTTGGAAAACGAACAAAGAAAGAAAGCCTTTAATTATGCGAGGAGCCCGACAGGTAGGGAAAACAACATTAATAAACCGGTTTTCGGAAAATTACAAGAATTACATCTATTTGAATCTTGAAAAAGCAGAAGATAAATATTTTTTTGAATCGTTTGAAAATATCAATGACACGAAAGATGCGCTTTTTTTAAAATATGGTATTCCTTTTTCCGAAATAAATAATACACTTTTATTCCTCGACGAGATTCAAGAGTCACCGAAAGCAATTCAATCCCTCCGTTATTTTTACGAGGAATTTCCCGAATTACACGTTATTGCTGCCGGTTCGTTATTAGAGTTTGCAATGAAAAAAGTCAAAAACTTTCCTGTTGGAAGAGTGGAGTATGTTTACCTCCATCCCTTGAATTTCAAAGAATACTTAAAAGCAATAGGAGAAGAAAAGGCGCTTGAACAACTAAACACCATTCCGGTAAAAAAATTTTCGCACCCGGTTTTACACGATTTGTTCAATCGTTACGCAATAATCGGAGGAATGCCGGAAATCATTAAAACTTATTTGCAGAACAAAAGCATTGCGGATTTACCGGTAAAATATGAAAGTCTCTGGGAAACTTACAAAGACGATATTGATAAATATGCCAAGAGCCGTACGGAAAGGAAAGTTCTACGACATATAATGGATACGGCTTATCTTTACTTGGATCAAAGAGTTAAATTCCAAAATTTCGGTTCCTCAAATTATCGTTCACGGGAAATTAGTGAGGCAATGCGGAGCCTTGAAATGGCTAAAATAATTCGTCTGATTTACCCCACAACGGACTTGATTCCTCCGATTAAACCGAACCTTAAAAAAACGCCGCGGCTTCAGTTTTTAGACACGGGCATTGTTAATTATTTAAATGGCGTTCAAGCCGATATGCTTGCAATGAAGGATTTAAGTCCCTTGTACAAAGGAAGCTTAATTCCACATCTTGTAACGCAAGAATTAATATCGTTGAATGTTACTTCCGACAGAAAACCGAATTTTTGGGTTCGGGAAAAAACTCAATCTTCGGCTGAAGTTGATATTGTTATTCAACACGGTGGAAATATTATTCCCATTGAAATTAAATCCGGCTCGGTTGGAGCTTTGAAATCGCTGCATTCGTTCATTGATCAAGCAAATCATATTTACGCGGTTAGGATTTATGCCGGTGAATTTAATATTCAAAAAACAAAAACGCGTAAAGGGAAAACGTTCCTTCTAATGAATTTGCCGTATTACCTTGGCACAAAACTGAAGGAATACGTTGATTTGTTTGTGAATGAAAAACTCTAAATAACTCTGAAAAACAAAAACAAATAATAGAATGTAGGGACGACTCGTGAGTTGTCCCTACCGAGATTAGAGCGAATATTTAAAGATGGAGCAAGTTTAAATTTGCTGACAAAAAAAACACTCACTCTAATTAACCTTAATTTATTTTTTTTTATTTTTGTAGTAAGCGCTACTTGCCTACAACCATCCAATCATCCATTCATCCAACCATCCAGTCATCCTTATCGCGGCAAAGCAGTCAACGAATTTCCCAATTTCAATTATTACGAAAAGTTTAAAATATTTTGACAAAAAAACGAAGATTTGATTGAGGATACCATTCATCCAACCATCCATTTATCCAATCATCCGGTAATTTAACAGATTGTAATTCTTCTCCCAAGCTTTAAAATTCTCTTCCAATCAACAACCTTTAACCCCAAATATTTCTTATGTTAATTCCCCTTGACAAATTCATTGGAATATTTTAGGTTTCGAACATTAAATTAAAAAGTTCGAAAGGTAAAAGAATTGAAAAAGTTCGACGAGAAAAAAGAGGAAATAAAAAAAGCGAGCAGAAAGATGTTTGCCACCTACGGCTACAACAAAACTACGCTGGAAGACATCGCCGGCTCGCTTAAAATGAAAAAGAATTCCCTATATTATTATTTTGAAAATAAAGAAGCTCTTTTCCGAGAATTGATTGAAGACGAGATTAGGACACATCTCGAGAGGCAAGCGAAAATATTCGAGAAGGATATTCCCGCCGATCAAAAACTCATTCTTTCGGTAGAAGAATTATTTCACTTTGTACACGAAAAGACAACCGCATATTTAATAAAAGTCAGCTCTTACGTTGAAATTGAAAAAGTAATTGAAGAATCTTTCCCCGATTACAAAAAGGGGGAGGGACAAACATTCAAGGAGATTCTTAAACAAGGGATAGAACAGGGAGTGTTCGTTGAACACAATGTTAACGAGAAAGCGAAAGACATCGCTTATTTAATGAAGGCAATTTCAAAGATGTTTTACTGTAACACGGAAATTGAATTTATGAGCGAAATAGATTTTTCAAGGATGCTCCGTACGACTAAAAAGTTTGTTAATTACATTATTGAAGCAATCAGAAAAAAATAAAGGTATTCCAATGAAGTCAACTATGGTAAGAACAACGCTTGCGGTGATTTTTTTTCTTACGGTTGCAGGTAATCTTTTTCCGCAATCGAAGAAGTTAAATCTGGATCAAGCGATCCAAATAGCGCTAAGAAACAACAGGGAAGTCCGCATCGCGGAATTAGAAGTTGAAAAAGCCAACCAAGCAGTGAAAGAGGCTTTCGGCAATGCACTTCCATCGTTGGATTTTTCGGCGGGATTTTCAAGGTTTATGAAAAAACCGAAGATGCCGTTCCCGGATTTCCAAGCTATGCTTGGCAATGCGGTTTACGGAATTCTGTTTAACGAAAGGCTTTTACCTTTTGACCCCAGCAAGTTCTCTCCGCTAAATACAAAACTGCAGGCATTTGCTCAAAGGAACAATTACCAGGCTTCCTTTAAGATTACGCAAATTTTGTTTAACTCTGCCGTGTTTCGCGGAATAGGAGCTTCTCATATTTATTTGAATCTTTCGAAAGAAAGACTTAAAAGCACGATTGCCAAAACCACTTTTAATGTTAAGAAAGCATACTACGGAGTTCTCCTTGCAAAGGAAATGTTGAAGATTACCAAAGAGAGATTTCACAACGCCCAGGAAAATCTGAAGATGATTAAGGCAATGAAAAAGCACGGTTTGGTCTCCGACTTCGACGAAATGCAAGTGGAAGTGCAAGTGGAGAATATTCTACCGGTTGTTACTCAACTTGAAAATGTTTTGCAGAATGCAAAGAACGGTTTGAAAATTGTGCTGGGATTAAGTCAGGATGAAGAGTTAGAAGTTGAAGGAAAATTAAAATACTGGCCGGAAAATTTGCCGGGCGAGAGCGATTTGATTGCACAGGCAATGGATTCAAACCTTGACTTAAAAACATTGAAAATTAAAAAAGACGTGGACAATGAGTTCATTGAAATAGACCGCTCGGATTATTGGCCTACGTTGGTTGCTTTTGGCGATTACACTTTTGCCGGAAGCGACGATCATTACGATTTCCAGAACTATCAGTCCTCAACAATCGGGCTTAGTCTTTCAATAAATCTTTTTAAAGGAACTCGGGTTTACCACAAAGTTGAGCAGGATGAAATAGCCGTAATGCAAACGGACGAGCAGATTAAAAATTTGTCCGACGCAATTGTAACAAAGGTTAAAGCAAAACTTCACGACCTTAACCGGGTACGCGAACAAATTAATGCCATGGAAAGGAACGTTGCTCTTGCAGAAAAGGCTTACAAGATTGCCCAAGTGCGTTACAAGGAAGGAACGGGCACGCAGCTTGAGCTTAAAAATGCCGACGTGGAGTTGAACGTCGCCAAGACCAATAAAATCAAGGCTGTTGCGGATTACCTTACCGCAAAAGCCGAATTGGATTACTTGCTCGGCAAGCTCGATACTAAATATGTTGACAACGTCAAAAAATATTTGAATAAGTAAAGTTTAAAAATAAAAGGGTCTGATTATGAAAAGGAAAATTTTGAACGGAATAAAAATCTTGGCGGTTCTTTCTTTAAGCGCTTTTTTCTTGAGTGCTTGTGCTTCGGAGAACAAAAAAGAATCCCTCAGCATGGAAAAGATTCAAAAGAAGGAAGGTTACCCTGTAACGATTGAGAAAGTAGAGCCGCAAACTTTCAAGAAATATTTAACATTTGTAGGAAAGTTTAAAGGAATCCGCCAAACGATTGTCGGTGCAATGATTGGCGGACGAATTCAAAAAATAAATGCTAAACCCGGAGACAGGGTTAAAAAAAATCAAGTGATTATTGAGTTTCCGGAAGATTCCCCCGCTTCGCAAATCCAGCAGGCACGCGCAGCTTTCGACGTAGCTCAAAAAACTTACAACCGGATGAAGGCTTTATTTAAAGCCGGTCAAGTTTCCCAAGCGCAACTCGATGGAACGGAAGCAAAATATTTGGTTACAAAACGCAATTACGAAACAATGAAACAAATGTTGAAGTTGGACGTTCCCTACGACGGAACAATTACGGAAGTAATGGTTCACGAGGGTGACAATGTAAAAGCCAAAACACCCCTTTTCACCGTTGCCAAATTAAACAAAATGAAAATTCGCATCTGGCTTTCCGACGAGGAGAGAATGGAAATTAAAAAGGGGATGACCGCTTACGCAACCGTCGGGGATAAAACTTTTGTAGGCAAAGTTGCGGACTTGTCGATTGCCGTTGACCCTATGAAACAAGCATTTTACGCGGACGTAATTTTCAATAACGCCTACAGACAGATACTTCCCGGACTTACGGCAAACGTAAAGGTTGTTGTTTACGAAAATGACAACGCCATTGTTGTGCCGAGAAATTTGATTTTCCGAGACAATTCAGGACAATACGTTTTTGTGGCAAAAGGTTCCGAGGCGGTTAAGCGTTACGTGACCGTTAAAAATCAAAGCGGCATTAATTCCGAAATAGCATTGGGATTAAATGCCGGAGATTTGTTGATTACCAAAGGCGTCGCACGACTTACCGACGGCGTAAAAATCAAAGCGGTTAATTAGAGGAGGAACCAATGTTTTTAGCAAGAATATCCGTCGACCGCCCCGTACTGACCACGGTCGTTTTGCTCGTGTTCATTATTTTCGGCGGCTTGGCTTTCAATAAATTAAATCTTAACCACATGCCCGAAGTGGAAATTCCTTACGTTACCGTTACCACTATTTACCCGGGAGCAGGACCGAAAGAAGTGGAGACGTTAATCACCAAAAAGATTGAGGACGCCGTTTCCACAATTAGTGAAATTAAAAGAATTGAATCATACAACATGGACGGCGTTGCAATTACGCTTTTGGAGTTCAAACTTTCGAAGGATGTTAACGTTGCTAACGAGGAAGTCAAGGATAAGGTTGACCAAATAATAAACCAGCTCCCTTCCGATGCAAAAAGGCCGATTGTTCAAAAAATTGATATTTCCTCCTTCCCGATAATGGATTTGATTCTCAGCGGAAATCACGTTGACGCAAGAAAGCTTTACCACCTTGCCGCAACAAAACTTAAAGATAGACTTTCCCAAATTAAAGGTGTTGCAGATGTAAAAATTGCCGGCGGTCGGGAAAGAGAAATTAGAATTGCTTTGGACAACCGGGTGGTTTACGAGGATTTTATTTCAATGCCGCAAATGCTTGGCATTCTTGGTTCGCAAAACGTTGACTTACCGAGCGGTACATTTAAAATTGGGAATCAGGAATACACCGTCCGCGTGAAAGGCAAATATCATAGCGTTAATGAGATAAGGAATTTGCAGGTCCCTACGTTTTTCGGGAATAAAAAGTTAGGGCAGATTGCAAAGGTTGAAGATACAGGTAAAGAAATTCGCAGACGCACAATTTTCTTCGATGCCAAGACCGGAGTAACGGACTCCAATGCCGTAAGGCTTTCCATTATTAAAAGTCCCGACGGTAACGAGGTTGTGGTTTCCGACGCCGTACAGAAAATTCTGCCTGAAATTCAAGCATCACTGCCCGAAGGACTTTCGTTGAAAATCGTTAGCGACAAATCCGTTTACACGAGAAGTGCAGTTTCCGACACAACGAACAACATTTTGCTCGGAATCATTCTGACTTCAATTATTCTTTACCTCTTTTTGTTTAATATCCGCTCTACTATTATAGTAGCGCTTTCAATGCCGGCGTCGATTATCTCGACTTTCCTTCTATTCCAATGGTTCGACATGAGTTTGAATATAATGTCTTTAATGGGAATTTCGGTTTCTGTTGGAGTGCTGGTTTCAAACTCTGTGGTTGTGATTGAAAATATTTTCCGGCACAGGGATTTGGGCAACGGCCCGAGGGAGTCGGCTCTGAAGGGCACTACGGAAGTTGCAGTTGCGGTAATTGCCGCAACGCTTACAAACGTTGTTGTGTTCCTGCCAATTGCAAATATGTCTTCGATGGTAGGGAGATTCATGAAAGAGCTTGCTCTTGCAGCAGCGTTCTCAACGTTGTTCTCACTTTTCTTCTCGTTTACGCTTACGCCGATGTTAGCCCGTTTGATTATTCGTAAGGATAAAGAAATTGGCAGACTGGCAAAAATGGCAGATGCGTTCTACGCAAAGTGGGACAAGTTTTACCGCGGTCTGCTTGTTTCTTCGTTAAAGAACAAGTGGGTCAGCCTTGCAATTATTCTTGTTTCGTTTGTTTTGTTTGTGGCAAGCGTAATCTTTTACGGACCTAAAATTGGTTTTGATATGATTCCTGAAGCGGACAACGGACAAATTCAGGTTACGGTTGAACTGCCACAGGAATACAATATTCGCGAGACGGGGAAAGTACTAACCCAAATGGAAAACAAAATTAAAGGTTACCCGGGAATTGTGAACATTATTACGGAGCTTGGCAAGACCAACGATATTAACACGGGTACGAATCTTGCCCGCATGGACATTAACCTCGTGCCGGCAAATGAGCGAGACAAAAAGCTCGACTACTACATTGCGCAATTTGTCAAGAAATTTTCCGATATTCCAAACGCTCGGTTAATTACGGTTGACTACAAATCTTTTACTTCCAAGAACGGTGCGCCGATGCAATTTTTCCTTATGGGTCAGAACATGGAAACTTTGGAAAGATTGAAAGATACAATAATGTCAAAGATACACGATGTTCCCGGTTTGATTAACCTTGATCAAAGTTCGAGAATCGGTAAGCCTGAAATTACTATTACACCCAAACGTACAATGCTGTCAGAGACAGGAATTACCGTGCAGGAGCTTGCTCTTACGCTCCGTGCGGCACTGGAAGGAATAGCGGCTACCAAGTATCTTGAGAAGGGGGACGAATACGACATCACACTCACAATGAATGAGTCTTCGGTCAATTCTCCTGAAAAAATCGGAAATATTTCCATTCCTTCTCGGCGAGGAACCGTTTACAGATTGGCACAATTAGCGAATATTAAATTTACCAAGAGCTATTCTAAAATAATGCACCGTGACAAATATCTGGCTATTCAATTTACAGGTTCACCTGCTCCGGGAATCCCTCTCGGAAATATTACTAACGAAATAGGCAGAAGATTAAAGACTGTAAATTTCCCTGCCGGTTACAAAATAAAATGGGCGGGGACAACCGAAATGATGAAGGAAATGATTTCGGATATGACTTTTGCTTTTGTGCTGGCTATTATTTTAACTTACTTGTTGCTTGCGGCAATTTTGGAAAGTTTCGTCCAGCCTGTTTTTATCCTGCTTACGGTTCCGCTGGCAATAATCGGTGTGCTTGCTTCCCTTTATTACACGCACATTTCCTTCGCCATTACTTCGTTAATGGCAATAATAATGCTAATCGGTATTGTTGTGAACAATGCGATATTAATGCTTGATTACACCAACCAGCTTGTAAGGGAGAAAAAGATGCCTGTTAAGGAAGCATTAATTGAAGCCTGCCCCACAAAACTGAAACCGATAATAATGTCAACACTTGCAATTATTTTGGGTATGCTGCCGTTGGCAATAGGCATAGGCTCAGCCGGCGTCGAGATGCGCCAACCCCTTGGCGTTGTTAGTGTTGGTGGCTTGTTGGTTTCAACTATTTTTACGCTTTTTGTAATCCCTGCATTTTATTATTTATTTGAAGAAAGAAAAAGTAAAGTAAGATAGATCACGTGGTAGGCGGTTCAGGTGAGCCGCCTACTTTCCCCCTCCTAAAAACAAAATAGTCACATAGGTTATCTTCCATTAAGGACAGTCGAGAGGCTGTCCTTTGTTTAATTTGTAATCAAGCAAACTTTCCTTTCTATTATAGTATTACAGCTTAAATCCTTATTTTTTTATTAATAAATTTTTGCATGTAAACTTTTAATTCAAAACTTGTTTACCTTGCCTGCAGGCAGGTTAATCATTTTTAATTGCGGTTTACTGCGATAGGACGAACTTTGTGAAAATTCTCTGCGTTCTCTGCGTGAAAAAAGTTAAGAAATACCGTACCACGCAAAGCCCGCAAAGACTTTTAACGCAGAGGTAAAAATAGG
>WFQV01000469.1 GCA_015486905.1 Melioribacteraceae bacterium
CTACAAAAAGGATTGAGAAAATTCTTGCTTTCATAGTACCTCCCGAATTGTTTTTTATTTTTCTTCCGTTTCGTCTTCGGTCGAACGTTTCTTGTAAATCTGAGTTTCCGCCAACTGAATGAACTTCGTCCAATTACTTTCGGATTTGTCGTTTTCGATTGAGTTTAAATAGGCGTTGGATTTGGCGCTTAATTCATCGGCATAATAAAGAACAATGGCTTCCAAAGTTTTCGGAACGACGGGGGAAGCATATTCCAATTTCCCCTGGTGGCTTAGAATCAAATGCAAAAGTTGATTTTTTAACTCTTCGGGAAACCATTCGATTTTTCTACATGCTTTGTCAACTTCGAGTGCGGCAATCACAATATGACCGAGCAGTCTCCCTTTGTCGGTGTAATCGAAATTAACGTTTGAGGTAAGTTCTTCGGTTTTCCCGAAATCATGTAGTATAGCGCCTGTAATTAAAAGGTCTCTGTTTGTTTCCGGGTGAATATCGCACATCAAATCACAAATTCTAACAATCTCCAGAGTATGTTCCAATAGACCGTGCAGATAAGAATGATGCCACGATTTCCCCGCAGGCACACGGATAAAGTTATCGTAACGCTTGCCTGTCAATATCACCTTCAACAATCTTTTCAAATAATCGTTTTGAATTTTTTCAATTCTTTCGTTGAGTTCGTTAATCATTTTGTCCAGGTTTCTTTCCGACTTACGAACAAAGTCGTCAACGGAAATTTCTTCCGAACCCTCTGCCGGTGAAACGGAATCAATTTTTAATTGTGGCATTCCGTTAAACTCTCCAATCGTCCCGGTAACGTTGTAAAGCATTCCCGGTGAAGCAACGGATTTGAAGTCCTCAAAACCATCCCAAAATTTACCGTTAATAGCGCCCGATTTATCCGCGAATGTAATGTCCAAATATTCTTTCCCCTGGCGTGTTGACCTGGATTCGATTTTTTTTAAAAGCAGAACGTGATTAACCCTGCTGCCGGTTTTTAAGTCTTTTAATTCTGTCTGCATTTCAATTTACGGTAGATTCATTTAATGATATGGTTAATTTAATAAAATGCAAAGACTTTAGAAATATTTAGTGGAAATTTTTTATTTTGTAATATGAACCACATTTTCTGCAGGAAGGTGAACAACGACGGAGCGTTTTAAAAGTTCAATGGTTACCGCCAAGTATCTCTCTCTGTTTTCATCTTCGTAAACCGTACCGATTACACCTTTAAACGGACCCTCTACTACCCTCACCTTCTCACCTATTTTAGGTTTGTCGGAAAGGTCGAATTCGTTTGTCCTTTCAAGCGTTTTTCTTAAACTTTCAATTTCCCAATCGGGAATAATCGACGGTTTGCCTTGGAAGGAAACGGTTTTTACGATTGCGTCTTTCTGAACAATATTTAGCCTTTCCTTTTCGTTGCAGTAAACAAAGACGTAACTTTTAAAGAGAGGCTCCGTTACCTTCTTTTTTCTATCGCTCCATTGCCTTATTACCGTAACCGTAGGCAAGTAAAACTCTACACCCTCAGCGCTTATTTGTCTCGATGCCGCAAATTCACTTCTCGGCTTTGTGTACATTGCATACCAATGTCGAATAGTCATCCTTTCATTGAGCATAAAATCTTTCCATAACATTTTTTTCAAGGAATGCAAAAATAAAAAAAAATTACGACTTGAACTTAAGAAAGATATTTAAAGTTTTGGCTCAACGGAATTAATTTTATTTCAAAGGAACGTATTCCGTTAAACCCCCTTTCACACCAAAGCGTAAAATATTTCTATTTATTAAAATGTTAATTAGAAGAACGCCCACAATTATTCCCGGGTAAATCACAATTCCCGCTTCGGGACCAAATTTACCCCCGGTAAAAATTCTTGGTCCCGAGGCAACCGAATGAATCAATGTAACCTCCGAGCCTAAGCCGGAGACGGAGAAGCCGAGTATGTTTCCCTGCACAAAGTTCCAAGCTGTGTGTATGCCGATTGGCAAAGCGAGCGAGCCGGTTACAACATAAGCATAACCGTAAAACATTCCGATTAAAATCAGATTGAATGTACTGAGAGCATCCGCATCGGGATTAAGAATGTGTAACAAACCGAAAATCGCCGAAGAGATTACCAACGCCCACACAACAGCTCTGTTATGCGTCTTGACAATTCCCTTTAACCCTTCTGCAATATTTTTAATTTGATAACCCCTGGTGAAAGTTTCTTCCATTACGGCAACCGCAGTGTAGCCAAGCAGCCTACCCAAAATTTCCAGTAAGTGGATTTCCTTAGTCAGGGCCGGGTCTTCTGTAGCTTTCAGCCACCCGAAGGAAAATTCAATAATAAAAACAATAACAAATACGAACGCACCGATTAAAATTCCCTGAAGAAAATCCATGATCCAATTTGTGTCAAATTCGTAGCCGAGGCTGGCAAAACGACGTTTATCGATGAACCGTGCCACAAGCCAAATTGTAAAGAGGACAAAGGTTAGTGTGATTAATTCGTCGGCTAAATTTCTTGTGTAAGGATTTTTAAACTCATTCAAAATCAATACGGGCAGCATATATGCGGCTACAAAAAGGATAAACTGAATTGAAAGCCTCCACAAAGCCTTGATCCTTTTTTCCTCTATGTTCCAAAAATAATTCCGCACGGTCATTATGCCTAAAATTAAATTATTTCAATTTACAATTAGAAAATGAAAAAAACTCAATTAATTGTTTTGCGGTGATTTAAATCACAGATTGCCGAAAATGGCGAGCGCTGTTTTCTGTCCCGGGTAACCTATTCTCCGATAAAGTTTCGTTCAACTATAAATTGAACAGACTATCAGAAGATTTTGATTACGGGTTAATAAACCGCGACGATTGTTGATAATAAAATCTCATTCGAACATTGTATGGTTTACCGTTGATTGTAATTTCAGTTTTACTATCAACCATATGAACATTAGCTTCAAACGGAGCGGCATGTCCGGTTAAAAATCCATCATTATCAAAAGCAAAGAGAATAATGTTTCCGGATAGTACGAATTTTATGATTTGCATATTATGTCTGTTTTTAGTATTTTATAAACAGTAAATAAACCGGTTAATATTTTGCAGCAGAATCGCTTTAAGGTGGGGGTATAATATTATTCAGAGGAAGTATGATGAATAATAAAATTTTTACCATTGCATTTTTTATTCAGTTTATCTTATGCTCACTTCTATTAAACTCTCCCTCATACGCCCAAAATCCCAAACAGAGTGTAATTAACATAAGCAAAATTACAACGTGGGTTAGGGAAGACGGATTTCACGATTGGGTGGTTGGTAACGAAGAATTTAACGGAGCTTATCCAAATAGTTTACCTGTCGGAGTAATTTTTTCAGAAGGAATAGTATGGGGAGGATTGATTTATGACGGGCAGTCGCCAATTGTAAGAGTTAATGGAAACACCTATATGTCAGGATGCGCTCCAATCACAAGATTATACAAGGTAAGAACAGATTACTACAAAGCAGACCTTAAAAAAGATGCGGCAGTTTTTTTTAATAAAGATATAAATTCAGTTACTAATGAAGATATCGAGCAGATAAAATCTCAATATGAAAAAGACTGGAATGAATGGCCTGCAGAAAAAGGAGCCCCGTATTTTGATGAAGATGGCGACGGCAAATATAATCCCGATGTGGATGTTCCCGGTGTACCGGGAGCTTTACAGACAATATGGATTGATTATAATGATAGCCTCTCTTCATCAATCTACGGTTCACCACCCATTGGATTAGAAATTCAGGAGACATACTGGGCGTATACAAACGCGAATCCACTCGGAAATGTTATCTACAAAAAAGTAGATATAATTTATAAAGGAACTGCATCTTCAGCATCTGATTCCAGAATTGATAGTATGTATATCTGCCAATGGTCTGATCCTGATGTCGGAAATTCTACCGATGATTTTTCGGGGTGTGATACACTACTTAATCTTGGATATTCTTATAACTTCAGAGATCCAGATTTGGTTTACAAAAAGTTAGGTATGGCACCACCAGCTGTAGGGTATGGCTTTTTACAGGGCGTTTCAAAGTATACAGGGAATAATACCGATAGTGCAATTATTAATTTTAAATGGAGAAAAGGAAGAAAATACGTAAACATAAAAAGTATGAGCCGATTTATTTATGATGGCCCGGGTAGTGTCTGGGCTAGTCCTACTTTTAATTATAACGGCACACTTGAATTTTATAATATGATGAGGGGTTACATGCCTATTCCTTATTATCCCTCTTCTTTTCAGTTTCCTTCCATAGTTGCGGATTATACTCCCGATGGTGTTTTCCTTCTCGATGGAGATCCTGTTACGGGAACCGGTAAAATAGACGGAATTTTTGATGGCGCCGGCGATAAAGAAATGTGGTTAATGTCAGGTCCGTTTAATTTATCTCTTGGTGATACTGCAGAAGTAGCGATAGCTCTGGTTGGTGGTATGGGGAAAAATCACCTATCAAGCATAACCGAATTGAGAAACAACACCCGCACTGCTGCTTTATTCTATAATTATTTTGTTGAAGATATGACTAACGGAACAATCCATGTGCCCCCTCCGGAGCGAACAAAATCCAAACCACTTCCTGAGCATTATGTTTTATACCAGAACTATCCTAATCCGTTTAACTCTTCCACAACAATAACTTATGAATTACCCGAAAAAGCTTTTGTAACACTTATAGTTTATGATGTTCTGGGGAGGGAAGTGAGCAGATTGGTTGAAAAATCCCAGGAACCCAGTAGATATAGTATCAGGTTCGATGCGGGGAATTTATCAAGCGGAATTTATTTTTATAAGATTACATTTAATAATACATCCAGTAAACTTGTTTTTGATAAATTGTATAAAACGATGAAGATGATCCTCCTTAAATAATAAATTCAATATGGGAAAAAGGGGATAAAATTAAAATAGATAACTACAATTTAAGAATTTGAAAAAAAGAATATTTATGATCTGCCACTGCGAGCGGAACGAAGTGAAGCAAAGCAATCTGTCGTATTGTTAGCAAAGGTTAAAGGTTTGACAGATTACTTCCCCCGCATTCTGCGGCAGGTTAACTTCGATACCTTCGGCATCGGATTTTGGTTTTCTATATTTTCCTCTACAAACCTTAGACCCCTTTGGGGTCGCTTCTCGTTTTCTTTATTTTCTTCTACAAATTTTCGACCTTCGACAAGTCGAGGTCGAAAGGCTCTTTCTAATTCATTAGAATGCTCAATGCAAAGAGACTCGCCCTCCTCTTCGTAAGAGGAGAGCAAGGGAAGAGTTCCCTAAAAAACTCCCGTTTTCAACAGATTCTTCTAAATATATAATTCAAACAATCCACGGAAATCCGCGAAGGCTTCACCCTGCCTTGGAGGTGAGCATCTCATTAGCCACGGGTTTCAACCCGTGGCTGGGATTTTTGGCTGGCTCGTTTCTTGAAAGCAAAAAATCGTGCCAAAACGCTCAAGAGGAAAAGACAATCTAAATTTTTTTTGCCGCTAAATTTAAACTTGTACCCGGTATTAAATGCTTTTTAAAATGGAAATAGAAAAATATTTTCTTTAAGTTCTTATTGAAAAAAACACAGATTAATAATTTGAGAAAATCAACTTTGGGTTTGACAATGAAAAACAAAATAATCTATTCCTACTTTACCGACGATGATTTTTTAAAAATCAGCAACGCAATCAAGGAAGCGGAGAAGAGCACCGCCGGCGAAATACGCGTTAGCATCAAAGAAAACATTCCGCTGAGCATGGGAACAACGGACATACGCCGGATTGCCGAAAAAGAATTTTACAAACTCAAAATGAATGAAACCCGCGATGCTACAGGCATTCTCCTGCTTTTAATTCTTGAACAGCGTTCGTTTTACATCTTAGCCGATTCGGGCATTCATGCAAAGGTCGGGCAAGGAGTGTGGGACAACGTACGCGACAAAATCCAAAAAGACTTTCGCAAAGGGAAATTTACCGAAGGGATAATCAAGGGAGTTAAAAAAGTCGGGGAAATCCTCGCGAAACATTTCCCCATTAAACCCGACGACACAAACGAACTTTCGAACGAAGTTGCACTTTAATTGCTTAAAAAATCTTAGCTACTTCTCAAAATAATTCGGGCAAAAAATAAGATGCGTTTCATAGTAGCTGTTTTTCTAATAATAATATTTCTCTTTTTAACCGAGCTTTATTTTTTCAAACGACTTTTGCCCGGCGCCAAACTCATTGCAAAGAAAATAAAAATTCCTAAAAAGTATTTTACAGTTTTAATAATTTTCATTAACCTTTACCCAACGTTCCTCATTATTTATTTCTTCATTTCCAAATTATCTAATTTTTCGTTTTTTACTTTACCGAACGGTTTCTTAATCGATTGGTTTCTGGTCTATCCTTTCTGGATTTCGTTAATAATAATTATTCAAACCGACCTTGTGTTAATATTACTGGATATTCTACAGGCGGCAGTCCGCTTGCTCAACAAAAATAAGGATGAACTCAATGTGCTCTTTCAAAAAATCCGATTTGCCTTTTTCGTTATTTTTTTACTTTACGTTCCGGTAAGAATCGTTTACGATTATTATTCGGTGGACGTAACACACATTACATTTGAAAAGGGAAGCCTCCCAAAAGCATTGGACGGTTTTAAGATTGCTTTAATCTCAGATATTCACGCAGACCGCTACACGGATAAATCAAGAATCGGAAGCTACGTTAACAAAGTTAATTCCGAAAAGCCGGACTTGATTTTAATTGCAGGGGATATTATTTCTCGCGGCAACAAATACATTCAATCCGCCGCACAATCGCTTTCAAAACTTAATGCA
>WFQV01000470.1 GCA_015486905.1 Melioribacteraceae bacterium
CTTTATTCCTAATTCTTCGGTTAAATTTTCAAAATGATGCCTGTAGTCCCCGTCTCCGAGAATCAAAAACTTCACATTCTCCAAGTGCTGTAAAGCCTTTATTATTAAGGCTATTCCTCTTCCTTCCAACAGAACACCTTGGTAAATAAGGATGAACTCCGTTTTGCCGATTTTAAATTCTTTCCTTAAATCTTTCGGTTTGATTTTGATTTTTGCAGGCAAATTCCTTTGAACAACAACGTTCTTTAATCCGTAGAAGTCTTCTAAAAATTTTTTGTCCATTTCTCCTGTTACAAGTACTCTATCGGTAGAGTAAATAAATTTTTTCTCAAGCCAAGCAACCAATTTTTGATTCCAACTTTTTTTTCGTAAACCGGCTAAGAAAGGGTAAAGCTCACGGCAGTCGTAAATTAAAGAAAATTTTTTAATCTTTTTAAGTAACGATGCAAACGGTAGAGTAAAAACATCTTCGGCAAAGAAATAATCACATTTACAAAATAAAAATTCTTTCAAAAGAGAGAAGTAAAAAGAAAGATAAAAAACAACAGAGGGACGTCTCCTAATTTTAATAACCTTAAACTCCGGCGAAGCGTCCGGAAATGTTCGGTGTGCAAGCCATTCGAACGAAACGGTTTTAATAACAAAGTTCCCTTTTTTCAAAGAGGAGTAAATATTAATTACGCGTGAATCGTAATTTGCATTTCCAAGGAAAGAGAGGCAAATATTTTTTTGTTTGTCCATTGGACTCACAAGCGAATTTGAAGTGTATTCCGCATTATTGTTTTGGCGTCGAATTTCTCTTTAAAATCGATTAAGCTCATGCTCGGCGTCATAGGATTTTCGGCTTTGGTATCTTGCGAAACTCCGATGTCCACATATTTGTAACCCCTTTCCGTAGCGTCTTTGACAACTTCGAACATTACGCGTTGAATCGGTTTATATTCTGCATAATCGTAAAGTAACATATTGTAAAAGCAAAGTGCAACGTTCTTATTCGGGTAAAACATTAACGACCCCGCAATAGGTTTGTCTTTTAAGTAAACCATAAATAATTTTAGTTTATCGGGTAGTAATTCTTTTAGACGGTAAAGCTCCTCAAGGGAGTGAGTCGGTTTTACTCCGTGACGTGCTTTATTGTTCAATAAAATCGGGTAAAATTCGTCGTAATGGTCATTAACTTCCACGCGGATGTCGGGGTTGCGCAAAGTTTTACGAATGTTTCGCCTTACCGTTGCTTGAAATCTCGAAATAATATCCTGCGTCGGGTCTAATTTTATTGCACTTGAAATGTAATGCAATTGGTAAGAGAATCCCTGCCACAACATTGCAAATTCGAGATTTTGATTAGGATGATTTTCGTAAATCATTGGTGCGGCGGTAAAAAGAAATTCCTTGATGCCGTTCTTTTTGCCGTAATCCAAGAGAGCGGAAACAAGTTCCATTGCCGTTTTGAATTTTACGTCCGGTGTAACGAGTGAGCCGTAACTTGCTCCTATTGGTGATTCGAACAGTCCCTTTTCCAAAGTTCCCGGCAAAACCGCAAGGAGTTTTTCTTTCTTGAAGAACATTAAATGATGCCAATTAAATCTCTCGGGCGGGTGGTAATCGAAAAATTTTTGCAGATGGAACATTGTACCGTTGTTAGAGTTTTCAACAAAATTGTCCCACAGCTCTTTGTAATCGGGAGTGTATTTAACTATTTTCATATCCGCTCAAATCAATTAAAAACAAACTTAAAAATAGTAAAATAATTTCGAGATTTCTTCTTTAAACCGTTCAAAACAAACTTGAAACATTCCCGGAAATTGTGATAAAATGGACGCTTCCGAGATTGTAATTGTAAGGTACGTAAGCATAATCGAACGAAATGTTTTTCCATTTAATTCCCAGCCCGGCGGACAAGCTCTTTGAATCGTAATTGCTTGCGTAGCCGATACGGAACGCAAATTGATTTTTATATGTTATTTCGGCGCCGCCGTGCAAGTGCATTTTCGATTCTTTTAAATATTCTTGAGCTCCGCCCAGCAGAGTGATTTGAAAGTTCAACGAATTGACCGGTAAAGAATATTCGGCTCCCAAGCGAATGCCGGCAGGCACTTCCGTAGGAACGCTGCGAAGGTTGTTCATCTTACCGATATTTCTGGCTACAAAACCGAGCTGTAGATTTTTCACAAGAGAAGCGGATTTCAATCCGAAGTCAAATGCATAGCCGTAAGATTCGTCCGTGAACATTCCTTCGTAAAGATATTTTGCCGTTACTCCGAATCGGAGGAATTTTGTCAAATCGAAAGCTGATGATAATGCTGCCGAGAAGTAATGCGCGGAAAAAGTGCCTGAGGGTTCACCGGGGCGATTGCGTATTTCAATATCGGAAACGGAGGTAGTGTTAAAAGAAAGCCCGAAAGGCGCACCGAGAATTTTGAATGTAACGCCGAAATTCTCCGCGGAGACGTCTTGGATGTAACTGTTGTGCGAAAAATTTACAAAGCCGGAGGAATCCGAAAGAAAAGCCGGATTGTAAAAAAGAGAAGCAGTTCCAAGCGAAGGGGTCGCTCCCAAGTCGGACAAAGAGACCGTTCTGGCATCAGCGCCTAATTTCAAGAACGCCAAACCGCTTGAGCCCGAACCTTGTGCTGTTAAAAGCACGGGAAAAGTTAAAAGTAAAATTAAAATTATTTTTTTAGCCATTGAATTACCGAAATGATTTAATA
>WFQV01000471.1 GCA_015486905.1 Melioribacteraceae bacterium
TGGCTTACAAGTTTGCCGTTCTACCACATAGGTGGTTTTGCAATGATTACGAGAGCTTTGATTTTAGGGCACACACTCACCTTCCCCTCGGGAATGAAATTAAAAAATCTAAACGAAGCTTTAAAGAGGCAGGAGATTGATTACGCTTCTTTAGTGCCCACACAACTTTCCGAAATGACGTCAAACAATTTGAACTTTCTAAAAAAATTAAAAGCTATTTTAATCGGCGGGGGTCCGTCTGAAAAGAAATTAATCGAGAAATCCCTTCAACTCAATATTCCAATTGCAAAGGTTTACGGTTCAACCGAAACTTGCTCTTTCGTTGCCGCTCTGAAAGGGAAAAACTTACTTAAATATCCCGATTCTTCCGGTAGGGCAATTCCGCCAGCTGAAATAAAAATCCTTAAGGAAGACGGCACGGAAGCCGAACCCGGCGAGGCGGGTGAGATTGTGGTCAAATCTCCTACAATTGCCAAAAGGTATTTGAACATGCCTGTGTTAACAAGTGAGACATTTCGTAACAAATACTTTAGAACGGGAGATTTCGGCTATTTGAACAAAGAAAATTTTCTCTTCGTATTATCACGGCGGGAAGATTTAATCGTAACCGGCGGAGAAAATGTTAGCCCCGCTGAAGTAAAAGAGGCACTGCTTAAAATAGAGGGAATCGAACAGTGTTTCGTTTTGCCTCTGAATGATGCAAAGTGGGGAGAGATTGTTGCCGCCATTGTGGTTGGGAAAACAAATGACGCAAACAAAATAAAGCATGAACTAAGGCTCTATTTGGCAGATTACAAAATCCCGAAAAAAATTGTTTTCACCAATTCACTCCCTACCAATAGTCTTGGGAAAATTGACAGACAAAAAGCATTAGGGTTGTTCGACGATTCAAAGTAAAATTCGGTCACGTGGATTTTAACGGTCTAAGCATTATTCCCCAAGCAATAATCATCAAGTTTCAAAAGTTTCTCTTTCTCACCAACGGCAATTAGTTTGTCGCCCGCTTCCAATTTAACAATACCTCTCGGATTGTAAATAAATTTGCCGTCTTTTCGGTGAATGGCAACAATAATAATATTTAATTCTTCTCTAATGGGAGATTCACTCAACTTCTTATCTATTAACGGCGAATCTTTGGAGATAGTAACTTCCTCCAAGTTCAACTCATAATCTTTACTCCTTGCCACGCCGTCGATGAAATCCATTACAGACGGTTTCAAAAGCAAATACATTAACCTCGAGCCTCCCAATTCGTAAGGGTTCACTACTCTGTTTGCACCTGCTTTCTTCAATTTCTTTGCTGTCCTTTCATCGATTGCCCGCGCTACGATAAACAAATCATGGTTAAGTTCCCGTGCGGAGAGGACGGTAAAAACATTGTCCGAATCCGACTGCACAACCGCTACCAGACCTTTGGCGCGCTTTACTCCGGCGGCAAGTAATGCTTCATCGCTCGTAGCATCCCCTTCAATAAAAAGGTAGTTCTTTTCGGCTAAACTCTGTACCTCTTCAGAATTGTTCTCGATGATTACAAAAGGAAGTTTGTGCTCTTCCAAACCCTCTACAATTACCCTTCCCATTCTTCCGTAACCGCAAACGATGTAATGGTTTTTTAATGCGGAAATTTTTCTAATCATTCTCGTCCTCCTAAAAAATTGTCTCTCTATTATTAACTGTGCACCTTTGCCACCAATGTAAGCAATAGTCATTATGCCGGAAATGATGATGAATATTGTAAAAATTCTACCCAATTCGGAAAGGGGCTTGACTTCGTTAAAACCCGTTGTGGTCAAGCTGATTATCGTCATATAAACGGCATCTAAAATATCAAACGAAGGTTCAATTAACTTGTAACCCACGGTGCCGACGATAACAATTAAAACTAACGTCGCTATTCCAAACTTAATCTGCTTTAAACTCTCCTTCTCCATTCTTAATTCTTAATTCTTAATTCTACATTGCGTTTTTACCGCATTACAAATTCAATTATCCTTCGGAAAATAGAGATTATTACTTAAAAATAAAAGTATTAAAAATCGGTACAGATTTAAAATCAGTGGCAAAAAATGATAAAATAAGAAAGAAGAAACAAGAAATAAGAAATAGTTAAACGCGAGACTCAAGAGGAAAGACCCCTAGACAGGTCCGACTACGCCCTCGCTGTCCCGCATTTGCGAGAGCTACGTCGCGCTACAGGTTGGATGGATGAATGATTGCATAAATGGATGGTTGGATGAATGGATGGTTGGATGGTCCGACTTCTCCCGACGATTTGGGATTCGTCGCGACAGGTTGAATGAATAGTATCCTCAATTAAATTGTTGTTTTTTTGTCAAAATATTTTTGCTGTAAAGTTTTTAATTCATAATTCAAAATTCATAATTGCGGCTTGCCGCGATATGGATTGTTGGATAGTTGTATGTTTGTAGCCAGTTTGCTTAGCGTAGCGGGCAAACTGTGGCGTTTGATTTTTTTAGAGATTTTTTTTACAAATGTTTGACCCCTTTTGTAGTCGGTTGTTTTTCAAACCTATACATAGCTTTAAAGGTACAATAATGACTATATTTGCTTTACAATAATTAAATTTTTAGGAATAGGTAAAAAATGGAACATCAAAGAAATCACGGGAATATTATTATCGGCTTGATTTTAATATTAATCGGGGTGGCATATTTGGTTGACAACTACGGCATTTTTAATTTTAACGTACCCAATTTTCTCTTCCGCTGGGAAACAATTTTAATTATCATAGGTTTGTTTCTGCTATTTTCAAACCATTTTAAAACTTCGGGAATAATTTTAATTATCATCGGCTTTATCGGATTTTTCCCCAAATTATGGCCTTTGATTTTAGTGGGAATAGGGCTCTACTTGATTTTCAAAAATAAATCTTTTGTAAAAGGGAAAAATATTTCTTCTGCCGATTATTTTAACATTGAAAATTTCTTACACGGATGCATTAGAAAAATCACATCGCAGAATCTCAGCGGCGGGGAGGTTGCTACAATTTTCGGCTCTTGCAAAATCGATTTTAAAAACGCTCAACTCGCCGAGGGAGAGAACATAATTGAACTGTTTGCCATGTTCGGCTCGGTTGTTTTAATTGTTCCGTCCGATTGGTCTGTTGAAATCCGTGTCGAACCGATTTTCGGCGGCTTTAGAGACCGCAGAAAGGTAGAACCTCAATTGGTTCAAGACCCGACTAAAAAACTTGTCATTAAAGGATTCGTATTATTCAGCGGCGGTGAAATCAAAACAGCGTGAGTAATTCATTTAGCGTTTGTTGAAATGCTTGGAGATGCAAAGATTTAAAGTTAGTAAAAGAAAATCTTCATTTTTCATTCGGGTACTCGTCAATCAAAATCCATCCGGTGTTCGCAACTCTAAGTTTCTAACCTACTCATTCGTGCATTCGCGGCTTTTAATCGCTCCTTTTATCTCCTTCGATATTATGTTTACTAAAATAATCCAAAGCTTCTTTGAGTCCCCCTTGAATAAACTTTTCCAGCAAATCAACTGCAAAATCAATGCGGGGTTGAATGGTTATCCACTCATCTTCCGAAAAAGGTGAGAGTACATAATCCGCCATCTGCCCGTGTTCAAAATTACTTCCAATTCCAAAACGAAGACGGGGGAAATCATTCCTCGCCAAATAATAAATTATTGAAGCCAATCCGTTGTGCCCGCCATCTCCGCCGGAGGGGCGTAAACGTATTTGACCGGGGTTAAGATTCACATCATCGGAAATAACAAGGAAGTATTCAATCGGCGGGCTAAATCTCTCAAAAACATCGGAAGTGGCAATACCGCTTCTGTTTACGTAAGTAGTGGGTTTAACCAAAATGTAATTCCCACCGTTAAGGACACCCTCGGCAATATAATAATCCCCTTTGCCCGGTTTAAATTGTAGATTATGTTTTAAGGCAAATGCATCTAAAATAATAAAGCCGATATTATGCCTTGTAAAGGAATATTCGCTGCCGGGGTTACCAATTCCAAATAGGGCTTTCAATTTAAGAATTATTCTTCTTCGGATTTACCTTTGGAAATAACTTCCGGTTCGGCTTTCTCTTCTTCTTCGCCTTCTACTGCTTCTTCCGTTACTTCTTCGACTACACTCTTAGGTGGAGTAATGGTAAAAATAATTGCATCTTCAGCATTCAATATTTTAGCATTCTTCATCGTTACATCCTTAACGTAAAGCGAATCGCCAATACCCAAGTTTGTAATATCCAATTCAACTTTTTCAGGTATCTGACGCGGCAGGCACTCTACATCCAACTTATGAATGAATTGCGTTAAAATACCACCTTCTTTAACTCCAACCGAAGCGCCGGTGTGTACCACAGGAATTTGAACGGTAATTATTTCGCCGAATTTAATTCCTTGAAAGTCCACGTGGATTACGTTCTCTCTTACAGGGTCAAATTGAACATCTTTAAGTATTGCTTTAAATTCTTTTTCATCATCGGTTTTTAATGTAACCATGTGAGTTTCGGAAGTGTAAATCAAAGGGTTTAATTCCTTCTCGGCAATGTAGAAATAATAAGGTTCTTCCACATCCTTAGCATAAAACACTCCGGGCGTAAAGCCTTCTTTTCTCAATCTTTTTAAGTTTCCTTTGGAAGATATTTCTCTTTTCTTGATTTCAAATGTTAATTCTGCCATTATTTATTCCTCTTATTTTAATAAAATCTAACTTTTATCAACATCAAAGAGCGAACTAATAGATTCATTATTGTGAGTTCTTAAAATTGCCTCGCCTAATAACTCCGAAGATGTTTTCACAATAATTTTTTCGCTCTTGCGTCTCATTTCAATTGAATCCGTAACGTAAAGAACTTCAATTCCTGATTCTTCTATTTTTTTAATTGCATGATTCGAAAGCAAAGGATGCGTTACGGCACCGTAAATTTTCTTCGCACCGTTATTTTTCAGTGCTTTTACTGCAGAGGCGAAAGTGCCTCCCGTATCGATTAAATCATCAACTAAGAGTACGTTCTTGCCTTCGACATCACCAATAATATGCATAACTCTGGCAACGTTGTGCTTCGGTCTCCTTTTATCGAGGACAACAAATTGTACACCCAATCGTTTGGCATAGGAACGTGCAAGTTTAATTCCTCCCACATCGGGAGAGACAACAACCAAATTCCCAACACTATGATTAAACAATCCTGAGAATATCGGAGAAGCGTAAAGATGGTCGAAAGGAATGTCAAAAAAACCTTGAATCTGTGCCGCGTGCAAGTCCATTGTAATTACTCTGTCCGCCCCGGCAGTTGTAAGCAGATTAGCAATAAGTTTTGCAGAAATTGCCACACGGGGTTGGTCTTTCCTGTCCTGCCTAGCATAGCCGAAATAGGGAATAACGGCGGTAATCCTATTTGCCGAAGCACGTTTTGCAGCGTCAATCATTATTAAAAGTTCCATTAAATTTTCAGCCGGGGGGTGTGTGGACTGTACTAAGAAAACATCACCGCCTCGGATATTTTCCTTGTACTTAACCCAAATTTCACCATCGCTAAATCTTTTTAACTCAATCTCTCCCGGTTTAAGAGAAAGATAATTACAAATCTTTTCATTCAGCTTTTTACTGGCGCCGCCGGCAAA
>WFQV01000472.1 GCA_015486905.1 Melioribacteraceae bacterium
AGCCGGCAGTGCTCCGAGCGGCGCCAACAAACAACCTTGGCATTTCGTTGTAATTTCAAATCCTGAAGTCAAGAAGAAAATTCGTGCTGCGGCTGAAGCCGAAGAGAAAAAATTTTACGAATCGAAGGCACCGGAAGAATGGCTGGAGGATTTGAAACCACTGGGCACGGGCACGTCAAAACCTTTTCTTGAAACCGCTCCTTATTTGATTGTCGTCTTTGCCGAAAGATACAAAAAGGAAAACGGGAAGTCGATTAAAAATTATTACGTAAAGGAATCCGTCGGCATTGCAACCGGCTTTCTGATTGCCGCATTGCACAATGCCGGCTTGGCTGTGCTTACTTACACACCCAGCCCGATGGAATTTCTGAATGAAATTTTAGGAATGCCTACTAATGAAAAGCCCTTTATTGTTTTGGCTGTCGGTTACCCCGCTGAGGGTGCACAAGTGCCGGATATTTCCAAGAAAAAATTAGACGAGATTTTAATCCGCTTGAAATGAAACCTTTAAATTTAAAAATTTCCAACCTTGTTGTTATTGCTTTTTTCTCAACACTTATCTCTTCATGTAACGTTCAAGCACCGCTGGATTTCGGACGGCTCTCTTACCCGAATGTTTTGAATATTAAAAATTCCCCCTCGTCTTCGGGCGAAGATACTCTTGGTTTTTTTGCTGACGAAGGAGCATGGTTCGGGTTTGCCTTACCGAAGGACACATCGAAAAAGAAATACGATGGTTTCAAAGGTCCTTTCTTAATTGCGGAAAGGAAATGGCTTGCAAGCAATTTGTTCGATTTGAAAATTTACGATGAAAGAACCCTCGAAGAACTTCGCCTTTCCGAAAGCCGTTACCTTGAAAATAATTTTTACCCGGGTATCCTTTCGAGAAAGCAAGTCGTAAAAAAATTGGTTGTCACACAGAGTTTGATTTTCGCTTCCTCCCAAAGGGTAATCATACGAGCTGATTTTCTCAACCTTGCCGATTCGGTTAAAAACTTGAAAATCTCTTTTGCCGGAAAACTCTTGGATTCAGCATACTCTATTAGTGTGGTGAATAACCGGCTTGTTATTTCCAGATCTTCGGGCAATTACATTTACACAATAGATTTACCACCGGAATATTTTTACAGCGTTAAAGTAGGGAAGAGAGCTAAAAGTTACGAGCTGAATATTGAAAATGACTTCCCACTCCCGCACGGAAAGAGTTTCTCGGTTTACCTCTTTTTTTCCGAAACTCGAAAGGGAAATGTTGACAAACTCCCTGTTGTAACGAATCCTTCGGAGGAATTCAAACTTAACGAAGTAAGGTGGAACGGCTATCTGAAGAAGGCTTTTAGCTTGAATCCAAAACGGATGAGAGCAAAGAAGTTGAAAATTTTAACTGTGAAATCTTTGATTACCCTCTTCGACAATTGGCGCGCTGCACGGGGTGCATTACATCACGATGGAATTTTCCCATCCTCATCCGTGCCTTATTTTAATGGGTTTTGGGCGTGGGACTCTTGGAAACACGCAGTAGCATTGGCTTTCATTGACCCCCATTTGGCGGAGAATCAAATTCTTGCAATGTTTGATTACCAAACAAAAGAGGGAATGATACCGGATGTTATTTATGCCGATTCATCCGAAAATAATTTAAGGAACACCAAACCACCCTTGGCAGTATGGGCGGCTTACAAAGTTTTTCAAGAAAATTCCGACACTAATTTTATTCGTAAAATTTACCCCAAACTTGTTCGGTACCATTATTGGTTTTCCAAACATCGGGACGTAAACAAAAACGGACTTTGTGAGTACGGCTCAAATGACGGTATCGCGCTTGCCGCCAAATGGGAAAGCGGAATGGACAATGCCGTTCGGTTCGATTCGATTAAAATGTTGAGAAGTGGGAATCATTCTTTCTCGATGAATCAAGAATCCCCCGATTTGAACTCTTACCTTTATTTCGAGAAGATTTTACTTGCTAAACTTTCAAAAGTATTGGGCAAGAAAAAAGAAGAATTGAAATTCAAAAAAGAGGCGAAAGCATTGCGAAAAAAGATTGACAAAGAATTCTTTGATACCCGCGACGGTTATTTCCACGACAGAAAATTAAGCGGTGGGTTTGTTCTTGCAAAAGGTCCCGAAGGCTGGATTCCTTTGTGGACTAAAACCGCAACGGAAGCACAAGCGAAAAGGGTTGTTGAAATTCTTAAGGACACTTCTTACTTCAACACTTACGTTCCGTTTCCAAGCGTGG
>WFQV01000473.1 GCA_015486905.1 Melioribacteraceae bacterium
AGTACGCTAAGGCAGAACTGACCATGATTCGTTCAGTTGAAATGACAGTGAAAAAATCCTCATTCCCTTGGGTTCTATCCGGCATTGCCGTCGGATTTATCCGACGGTTGAAAAATACAACAAGCTTCACAGGGCTTTAGCCTCATTGTTCTAACACCGAATGAAAGAGAAATGTGGATAGAGCCATTTATTCCTCTTTTCTCTTCTCACCGTTTGCTGAAGCAAACGGCAATTCGACTGAATTCAACGTCAATGTTAATCAACACAACATTCCATTCACCATCCACAATTTACCATTTACAATTCACCATCCAACCTGTCGCGCCGTAGCCCGAGCGTAGCGAGGGCGTAGTCGTACCATCCAATCATCCAATCATCCATTCATCCAATTATGCAAGGTTTTCGGTTTTGCAAGAATCAACTTGTGAACCCCTTCGGGGTTCTGTGTTTAGGTTTCATTCTTTATTCTACAAGCATTAAACCGCATGGCTCGATTTTCTTATTTTTTCCAACACACCCTTCCCCTCCCTCCAAACATCTATTCACGCAACGTGTCGCTACGATGCTCCCGCAAATGCGGGACAGTGAGGACGAAGTTGGACCTGTCTCGCGTTTTACCTCTTGCGTCTCGCGTTTAACTGTTTCTTATTTCTTCTTTCTTATTTTTTTATTTTTGCCACAGATTTTAAACCTGTACCTTAATGACTCTGTATCTTTTTCTTCTTACTCTGTTCACTGTTATCTGATTTGTAATTATGTGTTTCTTCTTCTAATTTTCCACGTTTGAAAATGAATTTGTAGAGAATAAAATTGGGAAATAAATTTCAACAACTTTTAGGGGCGCATACATCAATTGCCGGAGGCATTTGGAGAGCAGTTAAAAAAGCCGACAAGCTCGGTTTCACCGCAATGCAAATTTTCACAAAGAACAGCAATCGCTGGCAAGCAAAACCACTAACCGAAAAAGATATTTGGGAATTTAAAGAGAAATTAAAAGAATCAAAAATAAAATTTGTTGTCGCTCACGATTCTTATTTAATAAACCTTTGCGCTAAGGACGAGACAATTCTAAAAAAATCCCGTGAGGCTTTTATTGATGAACTTCAGCGCTGCGAACTATTGGGGATACCTTACCTTAATTTTCACCCAGGCTCCCACGGTGGAATGGGGGAAAGAAAGGGAATTAAACTTATTGCAGAATCAATTAATTTTGCGCACGAAAAGACAAAGGGGTTTAATGTTTCAAGTATGCTGGAACTAACAGCCGGACAAGGAACAACGCTTGGCTACACGTTCGAACAAATTGCCGAAATAATTGAATTGGTTGATGAGAAAGAAAGAATGTCCGTTTGCATCGACACTGCACACATCTTTGCCGCAGGCTACGATATCCGAACACCCGAAAGTTACGAGAAAGTAATGTCAAATTTCGATTCTACCATCGGTCTGGAACGCTTGAAATGTTTTCACATTAACGACAGCAAAAAAGAATTGGGCAGCCGGGTTGACCGACACGAACACATTGGGAAAGGCTTCATTGGAACAGGAGGATTTGCCAACATAATGAACGATAAACGATTGCTGCGCGTTCCCAAAATACTTGAAACTCCAAAGGGCAAAGAGCAGAAAGAAGATTTGGTAAACCTAAGAGTTTTAAAAAGTTTAATCCGTTAGTAGTATTTTATTTCTTTGGCTCCAAAGGTCTTGCCACTATCACACCTGTGTGCTTCTTCACTAATTTGACATAATCGGCAAGAGGTTGTGTGGTAATTTGAACTTTCTTTCCGGCAATGGGAGCGTGCATAAAGTGAATTCTGCCGTCGGGCATTTTAATTGCAATTCCCGTGTGTCCAATTCCCAATCCTTTCCAGGAAGTTGTTAGAAGTAAGATGTCACCGTTGTGAATTCCCTTTTCTACTTTTGCAATTTTGTCTTGAGGAATGAAATAATAATGTCTTGAATTTATTTCCTTCTCAATCTCTTTGATTTTTGCTACACGCTCGGGGTGGTTTCTCAGTCTTTTGTATTTGTCAAAATGCTTCGACATAAAAAAGACTTTTTTATTGAGAGGCACGCCGCCAATTTCTTTGGTTACGTTTTTAACAATTCCGCGTTTGTCATTGTCGTAAACCCAATCCAATGCGTAATGCAAACGAGAGACGTAACCGTGCATTTTTCCACCGCGGTAGCGGATGGTTTCAATTTGTTTTAAATAATCTTTGAAATCCATTTTGCCTAATTTTACACAGCGAGACAACGCCAAAGTTGATTCGAAGAAAGTGTAACAGTCCAACCCGCTCAGATGAACAACCACCCTTTCGCTGTCACCTTTTTCAAGAGTAAACGCTTCGTATGGCGTGCCGAGGAACGTCTTGCCGATTGCTGTTATTACATCGCCGATAGGTAATTTTTGTAAATTGTGTTCCTTGGCAAACTCAAATTTTTCGTTGCAAATTCTTACATCCGAAGAATCGTAAAGTGCCTGAGCAAATAATACAAAGGGTAAAAATGTTAGTATTAAAAACAATTTTTTCATATTGGTAAATCCTCATTGTTTTCTTCCGGGAACTGTTCTGTGCCCGGAGCGGGAAAATCTTCGTGGAACAAGTCAAGGTTTTCGAAGCGTGCGTAGTCTTTAACAAATCTTAATTTCTCTTCGCCGACGGGACCGTTTCTGTGCTTAGCTACAATAACTTCAGCAATGCCTTCGAGCGAGTTCCCATCCTTATCCGGAAGGTTGTAAAATTCGGGTCTGAAGAGAAGAAGAACAACGTCGGCGTCCTGCTCAATGGAGCCGGACTCGCGTAAATCCGAAAGCATGGGGCGTTTATCGTGCCGCTGTTCGACCGCTCGGTTCAATTGCGATAGAGCAACAACCGGAATATTAAGTTCTTTGGCAAGAGCTTTAAGGGAGCGTGAAATCATAGAAATTTCTCTTTCGCGGCTTTCCATTTTAATGCCGGTTGTCATTAGCTGAAGATAGTCAATAATAATCATTCCTATTTTGTGTTCCTGTTTAAGGCGTCTTGCTTTTGCTCTAATTTCGAGGATGGATTGTGCCGGCGTGTCGTCAATGAAAAGAGGAGCTTTGCTGAGCTTATCAGCCGTGCGTGCAATCTTTTGTCCGTCAGAAGCCTTAAACTTTCCCGTTCTAATTAAGTGAGCATTGATACGTGATTCGGAACTTATTAGTCTCGTAACCAATTGAATTGTGGACATTTCCAAACTGAAAAGAGCAATGGGAATTTTATGTTCTACAGAGGCGTTGCGCGCAAAGGAAAGAGCGAATGCCGTCTTACCCATCGAGGGACGGGAGGCAACAATAATCAAATCGGATTTTTGAAATCCGCCGAGCAAATCGTCCAAAGCTGTAAAACCGGTAGGTACGGCAATATTGGCAAGATCCCTACTGTGAATTGCCTCGATGTATTCAATAGCATCGTGCACAGCTGTTTTCATATCCTTGTAAGACTCTTTGAAACTTTCTTGTGATATGCTGAAAATTTTTGCTTCGGCTTGATCTAAAATATCAAAAACGTCCTCGGAGCCTTGGAAAGCGGAATCGGCAATATCTATGGAGGTTGAAATCAGCTCACGTAAAATCCATTTCTCCAGCACTATTCTTGCATGGTATTCCACGTTTGCCACAGTGGAAACATCTTGCGACAACTGGGAAATGTAAGTTGCACCTCCGGCTTTTTCGAGGTCTCCGGCTTTTTCAAGTTCATCGAAAAGCGTGATGTTGTCAATCGGTTCTTGGCTGCGGTAAAGAGAGAGCATTGCCTTGTAAATAACGGTGTGCTTCCTTTCGTAAAAATATTCGGGCTTTAGAATATCAACCACTTTATTGACAGCATTCTCATTTAAGAGCATTGCACCCAAAACGAGGCGCTCTACCTCAACGGCTTGAGGCGGCTGCTTTGAAATATCTTTCAATTTTTCAATGTTGTTTCTCCGGCTCATTTTGCCGCTCCGGTAATTTCATCGTAAAGTTTTCTGAATTTTTGAAGGTCTTCCCATGCGGGCCTTTTCCATTGGGGATTTCTTAATAATGCCGCAGGGTGGTAAGTAACCATTGTTTTTATCCCCGATATTTCGTAAATATTTCCTCTGAATTTTGACAAACTCATATTCTTTTTCAGCAGCGCAATGGCGGCAACTCTTCCTAAAAGTAAAATCATTTTCGGCTTAATCAATTCAATCTGCTTGTAAAGATATGGCAGGCATGCTTCCATTTCATTTGGCAGAGGATTCCGGTTTTGGGGCGGGCGGCATTTTACAATATTTGCAATGTAAATTTCTTCTCTTTTAAAATTAATGGACTTCAAAATATCATTTAAAAGTTTTCCGGCTCTTCCTACAAAAGGAATGCCTTGTTTATCCTCGTCAGCCCCGGGTGCTTCGCCAATTAACATTACATCCGCATTAGGATTACCGGCACCGAAAACAAGATTGATTCGTGTTTTGCCGAGGGGACATTTTAAGCAACCGGAAATTTTTTCATTTAGCTCCGTTAAACTTTCGGCAGTTTGAAAATCCTCCGCAAAAATATTGTTGTCTAATTGTAGTTCGACTTTTTCAGCTATTTTAATTTCTTCTTTCAATTTTCCTTTTTCATTCTTGGACGTTTCGGCATCTATTTTCTCAAATAGAAAGTCGCCGAAAATTTCCTGCTGGTTTTCGAGTGCATTAATTATTCCGTTGAGGAAACTGTTGTCCATTGTTGATTTTAATATTCCTTTGTTTAAAGTTCAAGATAAGAAAAAACGATGACAGATGACGGAGAAATAAATAGCTGCCCCTTTAGATTTTAAAGGGAGCAGCCTTAATTAAATTAAAATTCTTCTTTGTATCTAAATTTTAAATTGCCTGAGAGCAGCTCTTCCAAAGCTTGCTCGTGTGGTTTTTTTCTCTTTTCAAATTCGAGGGAAATCTTAATTTGTTCGGAGTTATCACGCTCCTCAAATTCATCTTCCTGCTGAGGAATTAAAGTGTTCAACATAGTTGTGAATTCAAGCCTGTTGTCAGCGTTAATCATTCTTGCACGGCGGGCTGCAACAGCGACCGCCTCGTAAACATTCTGAGCGTATTTGTTAATTTCACCGCTGTTAATTGGTTTTAATGCCATTTTATTTACTCCTTATAATTTATTGCTTTTTTAATAATCTCTTCGGCTTCCGATTTGGCTTTTTCCAAATCATCATTTATTATAACATAATCAAAATATTTCTCATATTCCAACTCCATCGACGCCCTATGAATTCTCTTTTTGAAATCCTCTTCCGTTTCCGTGTTTCTTCTCTTCAGGCGTTCTTTCAACACCTCCAAGCTTGGGGGACGTACAAAAACGAGAACAGCAGTCGGATATTGTTCCCGTATATGAACCGCACCTTTAACGTCCAGTTCCAATACGACCGTTTTGCCCTTCTCTAACAAAGTATTAACGAAACTTTTTAGTGTTCCGTAATAATAACCGTAAAATTTTTCCCATTCAATAAATTCATCGTTTTCGATTTTTCTTTTAAAATCGTCTTCCGAGATAAAGAAATAATCTTGCCCGTCTATTTCAACGTCTCTTTGTTTTCTTGTGGTAGCCGAAACGGAAAAAACTATCTCGGGAAACTTAGCCAATATGTAACGAACAATGGTAGTCTTTCCGCTTCCGCTCGGTGCCGAAAAAACAATTAATTTACCCTTTGCTTCTTTTCCCAACCTTACTCCACGTTTTGAATTTGTTCTCTAATCTTTTCCAATTCTTCTTTGATTTTTATTCCGGTCTGTACGATTTCCGTCGAAACGGTTTTGGAATTAATTGTATTAGCTTCACGGTTCATTTCCTGTAAAATAAAATTCAACCTTCTGCCTACTTCGTCTTTATTGTTTAATGTTTCTCTAAACATTTTAATATGACTGTGCAATCTTACACATTCTTCCGTAATATCCGATTTTTCCGCAAGCAGTGCTAATTCGGAGTTCAATCTGTCTTTGTCATTTTCAAAATCGGCGAAAAGTTTGGAAGCTCTTTCCGTGAGCTTAGAAAAGTATTCTCTTATAGAGTCTCCGTCCAATTTTTCAATTTCGGCAAGAAGTTCCTCTACTTTTTCTACGCGTTCAAGCAAGTCTTTTTCAAGAGATTTCCCTTCGCGCATTCGCATATCGGTTAAATCCTCGAGAGCTTTGTCCAAAGCCTCTTTTGTAATTTCGAATTCCTCCTCTTCTTCTTCCGGTTTTTCATTTTGAAAAAGAGAGTTAAAAGAAAGAATATTTTCTAAAGAAATTCCTTCATCTATTCCGGCTATCTCTTTGATTTTATTTAGAGCCACAACTATACTGTCCAAAACGCCGGAATCAAAATTTAAACTTTCGGTTACATTATCTTTATTTACAAATATGTTCAGAATTACTTTCCCTCTCCTTATTCTCTTTCTGATGATTTCTCTAATCTTAAGTTCTTTGGAAGAAAGACTGCTCGGCAAACGAACCGACAAATCCAAAAATCTGCTGTTCAAAGTCTTTATTTCCGCTTCTACGGAAATACCTTGCCTTTCGACTACGCTTCTTCCGTAGCCGGTCATACTTGAAATCATTTACGGGGACTCCTAAAAATTTTAAATTTAAAAATACTTAAATCTAAAAATGAATCAAAATAAAAATTTACTGTCATCTTTGAAGTTAGGGTACAAGTTTAAATTTGGTGGCAAAAAAAATTAGCTTGTCTTTTCCTCTTGAGCGTTTTGTTACTATTTTTTTCTTTCCTTATTTTTCCCAACCTACCCTTTCTCTCCCTTCCCGACCTCCCTGCTGCCTGCCGGTAGGCAGGGCAGGAAGGAGGGAGGGCTGAATCTTGGTGTGTATTGAGAACCTCACTTAGTAAAATGCGAGGAAAGGGTGAATAGGTTTTAAAAACAATCGACCTCAAAGTTGTTAAACGTTAACGGAAGACAATAACGGAAAAAACGATGCCGAAGGTATCGAAGTGAAGATTTCAATCCTTTTAGAAAGCTGGTTGAGTAGCCAGGTTTGCCACGCTCCAACACAATTATTTCATTAACCAACAACTTCATATGTTGGAATGCA